>SKHR01000093.1 GCA_007116865.1 Marinospirillum sp.
CGATGGCCAGCTTGTGTCGACATGATTAGCAACTCCTGATGTTGCGGGTCATAGTAATCTGCTCGGCCAGAGATTACCACCACCGAGTGAACCCTTGGGCGTCACTCGGATGTCATTGGCCGATAAGCGGATTTAAGGCGCACATACAAACGCCGGGTCGCCTTGCAGACCACTTCGCCGCGAGCATCCTTGATATAAACCACAAATTCCGGGAAACACTTCTCACCTTCGGCGGTGTGCTGGCGAATATCACTCAGTTGCGCCTCGCTGATGCGAAACTCAGCGGTTAAACGTCCGATACCGGGTTTGATATAGTCAATTTCCGCTGATTTATCCCAAATGTGATAACGCTGATGGCCTAAAATGCCGTAGAGCATTAAAGCCAGCATCGGATCTGTCATGGAAAACAAGCTGCCGCCGTACTGGGCGCCGTTGATATTGCGAGTCCAGGGCCGCCATTTCAGATCAACGCAGGCATAGAGGTAATCATGACTGATATGCACAACCCGAATGCCCGGAAACCAAAAGGGTGGCCAAAGGTTCATCAGCCAGCGAAAGAGTCCGGGGTGTTTGAAGAAAAAATCGAGCATGGCCTGAGTTCCTGAGAGTCGAACTTGGCAGTATGCAAACAAGCGTTTGAAATCTCAACCCCGACTTTGGCCCATTCGTTTGAGTCCCAGGCGTTGAGTGACGATCCAGCCAAGGCTCAATCCTCGCAGGCTGTTGAGGCATAAAAAGGCCGCCCACAGCCCAGTATTGCCCCAGTCCTGCAAGAGCCACCAGGTCAATAGAAACCCCGTCACAGAAAGAATCAGGGTGTTGCGCATGGCGTCGGTCCAGGTGGCGCCGATGCAGACCCCATCCAGCCAGTAGCTGAACATGGATACCGGCAGGATCACCCAAAGCCAGGGCAGGTAGGTGGTTGCCAGCAGGCGGACTTCACTGAGGTCGGTCAGTCGTTGAATCATCCAGGGGCCGGCCAGCCAGAAGAGTCCTGTGAGCAGCAAGGCGGTGATTGCCGACAGGTAAAAACCCGCAAAAAAGACGGCCAGACCTTCCTCCCGGTTGCGTGCAAAAGCAGCCCCGAACTGACCTTCAACCGCCTGAGCAAACCCATCCAGCAAATAACTGGCGAGCATGACTAGCTGCATCAGCAGGGTATTGGCTGCTAGCACCTCATCACCCAGCAAAGCGCCCTGGCGGGCAAAAAAGGCCAGGGCAAATAGCAGCAGAAGGGTACGAACAAACAGGTGGCTGTTGACTCGCAACAGGCGAGTAAGGCTCAAGCGCTCAAATAAGGGCTGTTTGAGTGGGATGTTTAAACAACGGCAGGTGCGGATCAACCAGGTCAGGCCGACCAGGGCCGTGACCCACTCGGCGATCAGGCTGGCCAGTGCGACCCCTTGACTTGTCATGCCCAGTCCCAACACAAACCAGAGATCCAAGGCGATGTTTATACCGTTACCTAATATCAACAGAGCGAGCACAACCCGACTGCGTGCCAGCGCGATGGCCACCCCTAGCACGACGTATTGCATCAGAACCGCAGGCGCACTCCACAGGCGTAGGGCCAGGTATTCGGCGGCTAAAGGTCGAATCGTGTCACTGCCACCGAGCAGTTGGGTCATCCAGGGAAGCAGCGGGCGTAAGGCTTGAAGCAAAACACCCAACACCAAGGCGAGGGTCAGTGCCTGCAAAATAAGCTGTCCTAAGGCGGCGGAATCACGACGTCCCCAAGCCTGAGCCGCCAGCCCTGTGGTGCCCATGCGCAAAAAGCCAAAGCCCCAGTATAGAAAGCTGAACACGACGGCGCCCAGCGCGACGGCGGCCAAGTAGCGTGCGTCAGATAAATGACCGAGTACCGCCGTGTCTGTCAGCCCCACGAGAGGAATCGTGCAGTTGGAGAGAATGATTGGCCAAGCCTGCTGCCACAGGGCGCGGGTTTTGCCGAGAAGGGTGGGGGATGGATTGAACACAGAAAATTTCTTCTTTGAGGGCTGGGCAAAGCAAAGTTGTCATTATATGCTGTTTTCAGGCTGAAAGGTCAGCCTGCGTCGCTCGGACGGTTCCGGGCGCTCACGTTTATTGAGGTTTTTATGACTGCATCTTCAGGTGTGCAACCGGTACGCCGTTTTTCCCGTATTGAGCGTTTACCCCCTTACGTTTTTAATATCACCGCTGAACTGAAAATGGCGGCTCGTCGTCGTGGCGAGGACATCATTGATTTCAGTATGGGTAACCCGGACGGGGCAACCCCGCCGCATATTGTTGAAAAGCTCTGCCAGGTGGCACAGCGCGACAATACACATGGTTACTCCACCTCGCGCGGGATTCCGCGTTTGCGTCGTGCCATTGCTCAGTGGTATCAGACACGTTATCAGGTCAGCCTGGATCCAGAAGAGGAGACCATCGTCACGATTGGCTCCAAGGAGGGGCTGGCTCATTTGATGTTGGCGACCCTGGATCAAGGGGACATGGTGCTGGTGCCTAACCCCAGTTATCCGATTCATATTTATGGGGCTGTGATCGCCGGGGCTCAGGTGCGTTCTGTGCCGTTGATTCCTGGCATCGATTTTTTTGCCGAGCTGGAACGCGCGATTCGGGAAAGCATTCCCAAGCCAAAAATGATGATTTTGGGTTTTCCTTCCAACCCCACGGCTCAGTGTGTCGAGTTGGATTTTTTTGAGCGGGTAGTGGCCCTGGCGCGGCAGCACAATATCATTGTGGTGCATGACCTGGCCTATGCCGATATTGTGTTTGATGGCTGGAAAGCGCCTTCAATCATGCAGGTGGAGGGAGCCAGAGAGGTCGCCGTCGAGTTCTTTACCCTGTCCAAAAGCTACAACATGGCGGGCTGGCGGATTGGTTTTATGGTGGGTAACAAGGCGTTGGTGCAGGCTTTGGCACGCATCAAGAGTTATCACGATTATGGGACTTTTACACCGCTTCAGGTGGCTGCGATTGCTGCGCTGGAAGGAGATCAAAGCTGTGTGCAGGCGATCACTGAAACCTATCGAAAGCGCCGCGACGTACTGGTCAAAGGCCTGCATGAGGCTGGCTGGATGGTGGAAAAACCCAAGGCCTCAATGTATATCTGGGCCAAGATTCCTCAAGCCTATCAGTCCATGGGCTCTTTAGAGTTTTCAAAGAAGCTGCTGGCTGAGGCCAAGGTGTGTGTGTCACCGGGCATCGGTTTTGGTGATTACGGTGATGATTATGTGCGTTTTGCCTTGATTGAAAATGAAAACCGCATACGTCAGGCGGTGCGTGGCATCAAATCCATGTTACGCAAGGATCAGACTGCCTCTTAGTGTCATCATCAGTAGAGCGGCAAACAGGCCAAGATAAAGCAGTGCCAAGAGCCCGTAACCAAAACGTATGACTCGATTGATCAGGCGTCGATGCCAGGCTTGATGGGCATCGGCAGCCTGAGGCATGAGTGCAAACAGGCTGATCCAGCTAAAAAAATACAGCGACCAGATCAAAAGCAGCAGCCCGGGCATCAGCAGCCACCAGGCCAGGCCGTCTTGTACTGCCAGGCTGACCAGAAAAGCCACCAGGCTTAAAGCCGCTAGCGCCAGGGTGACCCAGCGCCAGGGGAGGAGTTTTATCGCCAGTCGGTTGAGTGAATCCAACATGGTAAAAATCAGTATTTTTCCATGCTGCTCCACAGATCCTGGGAGAAGCGAATGACCTGGTTGCGTCCCTGTTCTTTGGCGGCATAAAGCGAAACATCGGCAAACTTCAAGACCTGCCAGAAGGCTTGACCATCGTTGGGGAAGTCAGCCAGACCGACTGAAATGGTTTTGTTCAGGGTGATGTTGCCTGCTTTAAACTGATGGTCTTCAACCGCTTTACGAATTTTCTCCGCAACGGCCAGGGCTGATTCCGAGTCAGTATCCAGCAGGATGATGAGGAATTCTTCACCGCCGTAACGTACCACCAGATCCGATTCACGCACATTGGCCAGGAAGATGCCCGCCAGATCAATCAGGATCGAATCTCCTACGTCATGACCATAGGTGTCGTTGACCTTCTTGAAGTAATCCAGGTCCAGCATCATCAGGGTCATTGCTGAGCCACGGCGTTTGCACTGGTTGACCAGGGTTTCGGCATATTCTTCCAGGAAACGACGATTCCGCAGGCCAGTCATGGCATCGTTCAGGGTGGATTCGCGCAGGCTGGCCATCAGGCGTTTGGCTTGCAGCACCGGTGCCGCTTCACGCAGATAGGACTCTAGCAAGGGGCGGGCCTGGTGCAGTCGTACAGAATGGCTCTGCTCCACAACGAGCTGAATCACGCTGCCAACCCCGCCGGATTGAATCACGGGCAGGCACAGGTAGCATTTGTCATCACGACGTGCCTCAGCAGAGAAGGCTCGGCAAATCAGGGTGTTTTCCGTGCCATCGATGTGGTGGCCGGTGCGCACTGCGCGGCAGCTGCCACACTTCTCCATGATATCTTCTTTACACCAGTGAATGGGGGCTTGCGCTACACCATCAACATTGATGATTTTGATTGCTTTCTGGTTTTGGTCGACTTCATAGATGGAGTAGGTTTCAAAGTGAAACTCATCCTGGATGACTTCACTCAAGCGTTGAAACACTTCTTCAGTGGTCTCGTCTTCTTCAATAGCTTGTTTGAATTGAGACACTTTAACCAGCCCCGAAACGGTATTGGCGGTATCGCTTAACAGGTCACCCTTGTCATCTGGATGCGATTGAACCAGGTGGGCAACATTCTCCCGGATATCACTTAGCTTGGTGGTAATGCTTTCAGACAAGCTGTTGAAGTGACGGGCAATGGCGCCAATTTCATCATTGCTTCTCTGTTCAACACGTACACTGAAATCACCTACATTGGCTCGTTTAACTGCATGCTCAATTTCCGAGGCGGTGGTGACGAGCGGGTTCAGCATGCGACGTAAAAATACGATAGAAACTAAAGCGAAGATACTGACCACAATGATCATTGCCAGGGCGGTGATCACAGCAGCCTTGCGCATTTGTTCGATAGAGGCGGTCAACGTGACCGCACCCAGCACAGCACCTTCTGGAACGGCGTGGCAGCTCAGGCAGTTCACGTCGCCTTCTCTTTCAGCGATATAAGGGATCGTGGCGCGAAACTCAGAAGAAAAAATACCATCTGTCAGGGCGTAGATGGGTTCGCCCGACTGTAGAACTCGTAGATCTATCGCATCAGCCTGAATTTCTCGTGCTAGCCCTGTACCAAATTGCTCATCAACCAGGCGACCTCGAATCACGCGTGCTTCATCCAGCCCCTGAACTTGAGCAATACGATCCAGATAAGAATCTCGGGTGTGAATGGTGTTGTTGAGCATGGCTTCAGTCAGCGAGACACGAATCATTTCTGCTGCAGTACGTGTGTGATCAGTGGCTGAACGGATAGAAAAATCACGAAAAGAGGCCAAGCTGGCCACCGCGATCACGATGGTCAAAATAGACATTACAGAGGCAAGCGCTAGCAGGGTTTTTGTCTGCAGTTTCACTTTCATGACTGATTCCTTTTAGTTTGAGCGGTGCCTTCGTTTTTTTGAGATTATAAAGGGCTATAGCTTGCAAATATATCTTCAGTTGATTTTTTTTAGTTTTGTCTGTTACGGATTTTGATCTGGGCAAGGGTTTTACCTGAGTTGAAACTAGCCTATGCTAAAAGAAATTGATTTAGGAGCCTTTTGACTTGTCCCAGTTAAGAAAAATGCGCATGAAACAGCGTGAAGAAAATCAGCAGCTAGCGCCTGATATCTGGACACGCATCATGAGTGTTCTGGGTGTGATGGCCTGGTCTTTATTGTTGCCAATTCTGTACATGCTGGATTTTGCCAGACCCCGCCCGGAGACTTTTTTTGATCGTATGCTGGGATTGGAGGTGAGCAGTGTCTGGGATTACGATATTTTGTTGCAGGCTTTATGGCTGCTGTTGTTGATGTTTTTTCTAGCCGGGTTGGGGGTGGCGATCAACCATTACCGTAAACAGCAGCGAGGCGACTATTATCGCTTTAATCTGTTCACCGCCGCAGGCATCGCATTACTGGGCTGTCTGTACGTCTTGCTGGTGTTTGTGCTGCGCTGGCTGTTCGGATAAAACAGGGCTCCTTTAAGTGAGGAAGCCCTGTTTTTCTGGCTGAAACTCAACGCGGTGCTTGCAGTTTTTGCTGCAAAAAGCTGACCAGCTGATCTTGTTGTATGAAGCTGGCTTCCTTGTCGGTACGGCCTTTGTACTCTAATTCCCCTTTGTCCAGCCCACGATCACCAATCACGATACGGTGAGGAATGCCGATGAGTTCCAGGTCAGCAAATTTCGAGCCAGGGCGTTCGTCCCGATCATCAAGCAATACGTCGATGCCTGCGGCCAGCAGGGTTTGATACAGCTGCTCGGTGGTTTCGCGCACCCGTTCGGACTTGTGAGCATTCATGGGCACCAGCGCGACTTCAAAAGGTGCCAGTGCGGCAGGCCAGATGATGCCAGCTTCATCATGGTTCTGCTCAATCGCAGAGGCCACGATGCGGGTCACACCGATGCCGTAGCAGCCCATGATCAGGGTGGCCTGTTTGCCCTGCTCATCCAGCACGCTGGCTTTCATGCTTTGCGAGTATTTGGTGCCCAGCTGGAAAATATGGCCAACTTCAATGCCTCGACGGATTTGCAGCTTGCCCTGCCCATCAGGAGAAGGGTCACCGGCGACCACATTGCGGATATCAGCCACTTGAGGTAGTGGCAGATCTCTTTCCCAGTTGATGCCAAAATAATGTTTACCATCAACATTGGCACCGGCACCAAAGTCACTCATCAAGGCGACGGAGCGGTCAGCAATGCAGGGGATGGATAGATTGACCGGGCCCAGGGAACCGGGGCCAGCACCGAGGGCAGCGCGAATGGCCTCATCACTGGCCATTTCCAGCGGGCTGGCCACTTGGGGCAGGTTGGCGGCTTTGACTTCGTTGAGTTCATGGTCGCCACGAACCAATAAAGCCAGCAGTCCGCCGTCAACATCTTTGACGATCAGGGTTTTGATGGTTTTCTCAATCGGGAGATCAAACTGCTCAACCAGTTGCTGAATGGTTTTGGCATCCGGTGTGTCGACCAACTGGAGGGCTTGAGTCGGGGCCGGACGTTCGGTTTCGCGCGGCAGAGCTTCGGCTTTTTCAATGTTGGCAGCGTAATCGGAGCTGTCTGAAAACGCGATATCGTCCTCACCAGAATCGGCCAGCACGTGAAATTCATGTGAACCGCTGCCGCCGATGGAGCCGTTGTCAGCAATCACGGGGCGGAAATCCAGGCCCAGACGAGTGAAAATGCGGGTGTAGGTCGCGTGCATCACGTCATAGGTTTCTTGTAAAGAAGCCTGGGTCAGGTGGAAGGAGTAGGCATCCTTCATGATGAATTCGCGTGCGCGCATGATGCCAAAACGAGGGCGGATTTCATCACGAAACTTGGTCTGGATCTGGTAGAAGTTGGCTGGCAGCTGTTTGTATGAGCGCAGCTCTTTGCGAATTAAATCAGTGATGACTTCTTCATGGGTCGGGCCGACGCAAAAGTCGCGATCATGGCGGTCTTTCAGGCGTAAAAGCTCCTTGCCGTAATCTTGCCAGCGCCCTGATTCCTGCCAGAGTTCCGCCGGTTGAATGCCCGGCATCAGTACTTCCTGCGCGCCAGAGCGATCCATTTCTTCACGCACGATGCGTTCGACTTTGCGCAGGGTGCGCAGGCCAAGCGGGAGCCAGGTATAAAGACCAGCACCCAGGCTGCGAACCAAACCGGCACGGAGCATCAACTGGTGGCTGATGACCTGAGCATCATTGGGGGTTTCTTTTACTGTGGCAATCAGAAGTCGAGAAGCACGCATGGAACAGCATTACCTTGAGTCAGTGGGTGCCCAGCAGGCTGGGCTGGATGAGCAATGATCGGCGCATTATGACGAGGTTGCCGGGGTGTCGGCAACCTCGCTGGTGGCAAAAGATTAACTGACGCGAATCAGGCAGCGTCCCCGCAGCTGTCCAGCCAGCAGTTGTTGGGCCAGCGGGATCGCGTCCTCCAGTCCACCCTCTTGCGAAATCAAAGACAGCGCCTCGGGGTTGAGCAGTTGCGCCAAGCGATCCCAGGCTTGAATACGCTGGGGAATCGGGCGGTAAACACTTTCCACACCCAGTAGTGCCACGCCACGCAAAATGAAGGGGGCAACCGTCGCGGGAAGGTCCATGCCTTGTGCCAGGCCGCAGGCAGCCACGGCACCGCCATAGTGAATCGAAGCACAGACATTGGCCAGGGTATGGCTGCCCACCGAGTCGATGGCTGCCGCCCAGCGCTCTTTATTTAAAGGGCGCCCTGGTTCAGAAAGGGACTGTCGGTCAATGATTTCTGTGGCGCCCAGGCCTTTTAAATAGGCGGTTTCGCTGGTGCGCCCGCTACTGGCATGGACTTCATAACCCAGCTTGGCCAGGATTGCTACAGCCACGCTGCCGACGCCACCGGCGGCACCCGTGACCAGCACTGGGCCTTGGTCGGCTTGAATACCGTAACGCTCCAGGGCCATCACGCACAGCATGGCGGTATATCCGGCAGTTCCAAACATCATGCACTGACGCCCGGTCAGGCCGTTAGGCAGGGGTTGCAGCCACTCGGATTTCAGCGAAATCTGCTCGCTCAGGGCACCCCAGCGAACTTCACCCAGTCCCCAGCCATTGACCAGTACCTGATCGCCCACCTGCCAGCGGGGGTCC
>SKHR01000013.1 GCA_007116865.1 Marinospirillum sp.
CAGCGATTGCTGACACTGCTGCCTGAATTGCAGGCCTGGCAGCCGGACCTGCTGGTGTTGACCGGCGATCTGGCACAGGATGAAGCGGCCGCTACCTACACCTGGCTGGTCGAGCAGCTCAATGCCAGCGGGCTTCGCTGGACATGGGTGCCTGGCAATCACGATGCCCCGGCTTTGATGCAGGCCCATCATCCAGTCAGTTGGCAACACACGCTGCACGGTGGCTGGCAGTTGCTTGGGCTCAACACGCACTGGCCAGGCCAGGTCGCCGGTCGTTTATCCGCCGATCAATGGTCCTTGTTGAATCAGGCATTGCAGACAGCCGAGCCCCTGATCATTGCTCTGCATCACCCGCCTTGTGCGGTAGGCACTGAGTGGATTGATGCGCTGCGGCTGGATCAAGGGGAGGCCGTGTGGCAGGCACTCACCGCAGCGAACAAACCCATTTTGCTGCTGGCTGGCCATGTGCACCAGGCCATTGAGCGTCAAGTCGGTCAAGTCCACCTTTTTACCTGTCCAGCCAGTTCCGTGCAGTTCGCTGTGGGCGCCTCCCAGTTTGCCCTGGATCTGCAGGCATCCGCAGGGTATCGCCAAGTGTTACTGCACCCGAATGGACAGTGGTACACTCAGGTCGTCAGGTGTCCAGCGCCTGACACTGAATCTGATGCATGGAGGGAGTGGAATGTTTGATGCATCCATCGATTGGCAAGCCCTGCCGATCCGTGAAGGCCTGGTGTCACTTTACAAGCAACGTCGTATCCAGCGGATGCCCGCCAATGCTCCGCTGGTGGATGAACTGCTGACCGAAAACTTTCTCGAACCGATGGATTTGTCCACCGATACTTTTTTGCTGACCCCGGAAGGGGTGTTGGCGCTGGATGAGTTGCTCGATAAACACTGGCCACAAGGGCGTGGCTGGGTATCGAGTCAGTCGGGTGATCCTTGCCTGCCAGGGGAGGTGTTTGAGCGGCGCTGGCCGTTTGTGCGTGAGCAATTACGTAACGATCTGCCGCATGTGCTCAACCAGGCCAGCTTGCAGCAGGCCTTGCTTGGCCAGCAGCTGGACGAATTTCCGAGCCATTTATTAGAGCAGTTGCCACAGGTCACGCTCAGCCGGGATCGTAGCCTGCATTTGCGGGGACAGCCAGATGTGCGTTTGTTGCGGCGTCATGGTCGAGCGATCGAGCTGCAAAAGCTGCTGCGCCAACTGACCGAGCTGGTGCTGCCGGAACGCGACTTTCATCAACTTAAAGAGATGGAGGGTGAGCTGCCCGCATTGGTGATGACCATTGAGGATCGCGGCCTGTTTTTGGACATGGATCTGCCCGATGGCTTATTGGCTCTTTGGGTCGCGCCCCGAGATCTGGAGCTGGCGGGTGCATTTTTACGCTTCCTGCCGCACTGGGTGCCTCATGTTCACTTTGGTGATCTGGACCATCAGGGACTGGTCATGGCTGAGCGCCTGGGGCGTTACAGTCAGCGCCCGGTTCGGCGCTTTATTCCCGATTTCTGGAGCGATTATCTGGCCGATTTTTCGATGCCGGTGGAAGATAAAAAACTGGGCAAGGGCGCGGCATGGCGTGGCCCTCAACTCTCGGTGCCGATCATTCGTCTGCTGATGGAGCAGCAACGTTGGTTGCCTCAGGCACCTTTGCTGCTGGATGCGCGCCTGTATGATGCCTTGCGCCAGTTGATGCGTTAAGGGGTCAATTGCTGGGTGAGGTGGCGGAAACTCTCAAAACGAGCAGGATCAATCGCGCCGCTTTTTACGGCTTCGCGCAGTGCGCAGCCAGGCTCCTGGTCATGGCGGCAGTCACGAAAACGGCAATGGCCCAGATAGGGGTGAAACTCGCGAAAACCCAAAGCAATGTCAGCATCACTCAGGTGTTCCAAAGAAAAATCCCGAATCCCCGGTGAATCAATCAGTTGCCCCCCCAACGGAAAATGAAACAGGCGCGCGGTGGTAGTGGTATGCCGGCCTTTGCGGGTTTCTTCAGACAAGGCACCGACGGCAAGGTCGATATCGGGCAGCCAGTGATTGATCAGCGATGATTTGCCAACCCCGGACTGACCAACAAAAACACTGATCCGGTCTTTGAGCTGGGCACTCAGCGCCTCCAGGCTGTCGGGTTGCAGATGGCTGGTGTGCATCAGCGGATATCCCAGTTGAACATAACGCTGGGTCAGCTGTTTCAGGCGCTCACTGGCTTCCGGCAGGGTTTTAAAAAGATCAGCCTTGTTGAGCAAAAGCACGGGGGTGATGCCGGCCAGTTCGGCGGCAACCAGATAACGATCAATCAGCAGTGAGTGAGCTTCTGGCTCGGGTGCGAGGACTAAAAACAGCTGGTCAATATTCGCAGCGATGGCCTTCATTTTGCCACGGGTATCGGGCCTGGCTAAAAGGCTGCGACGAGGCTGCACACTTTCAATCACACCTGGCTGGTGATCCAGTGCGCTAGGGCACCAGATGACCTGGTCGCCCGTGACCAGACTGCCCAGATTGGCGCGCTGGTGGCAGGTTTGGCGAATGCCTTGCCAGGGCGCTTCCAAGCCCTCGACCTCAACTTGGCGCCCAAAATGCGCGGTGATCAACCCCAGTTGTGGCGGCTCCAGGCCAGTGGCATGAGTCGCAGAACTTTGTGGGGTCGAACGCCGCTGTGCAATGCGCCGTTTCTGTTGGTCAGTGAGCTTGCGGCGACTCATTCGGGCTGAGGTTCAGGCAGGCGTAAAAAGTGTTCACGGTAGTAACGCAGCTCGGCAATGGACTCCAGAATATCGGCCATGGCCAGGTGCTGCGTAGATTTTTTGAAGCCCTTGTCCAGACCTGGAGACCAGCGTTTAGCCAGCTCTTTAAGGGTGGAAACATCCAGGTTGCGATAGTGAAAAAAGGCTTCCAGTTGCGGCATTTCGAACTGCATGAAACGCCGGTCCTGATGCACGCTGTTACCACACATGGGGCTGGTGCCGGGTTTTACATGCTGCTTGAGAAAAGCCAGGGTTTCAGCCTCAGCCTCCTGAGTGGTGATGCGGCTGTCACGCACCCGCTGAGTCAGGCCGGAAGCGCCGTGGGTTTTGGTGCACCAGTCATCCATACGATTGAGCAGGCTGTCGGGTTGATGGATGGCAAAAACCGGGCCTTCAGCGATGATATTGAGTTGGCTGTCCGTCACCAGTGTGGCAATTTCGATGATCCGCTCTTTGGCAGGATCCAGGCCGGTCATTTCAAGATCAATCCAAATCAAGGGGGCATCAGCGGCGTGAGACATGCAAAAACCTTATTGTGTGAATTTGCGCCAGTTTACCACAGTCTGTCTCACTCATAGGTAGAGTTCCAGCAGCTTGCCCGTCCAGTTGGCCAGGTCTTTCAACTGCTTGATCTCGCGGGCAATAAACTGGCGTGGCCGATGGTCTGCCAGGCTCAGGCTGCCGGTCAGTTCCCCGCGTAAAAAAATCGGCACACCCGCATAGCTGCGCAGTCCCAGTGCCAGGGCCAGGTGAGGTTTCATATCCTCTGGCATGGTTTCTAAATCTTCGATCAGAATCTGCTCGCCTGGAATCGCCAGGGGCAAACCACAGAGGGCATCGTCCAACAGCATGCGCTGTTGCATGGCGCTGGAGTAATAAAGTCTGAGGTGGCGGTTTTCTCGCAGGCCGATCACTGCCAAAGGAACCTGGAACTTACGTTGGCAAGAGAGGGTGACACGCTGAAAGCAGGGTAAACACAGATCGCCAATTTGGGGGATAAGCCGGTCAAGACGGGGATTGTTACTTGCGGTCATAGGTTTCATCGCCTCCCATCACCCTGTGTCTGTCAGTCATGCCTCAGGAGCTGTATACTGTGCGCCTTTCAGCGCTGAATCAGTCGCGCATAGTTACAGTATAGAAACATTTGCATTTTGTGCTTGCCAGATTGGAATTTTTTTACGGGTAGCGAATGAATACACAGGATCGAAGCATCGTATTGATCAATCTGTCGGGGCATGATCGGCCCGGCATCACTTCGGCCATCACCGAAATTCTGGCCGGTTACTCCGTTCAGGTGCTGGATATCGGTCAGGCGGTGATTCATGACACCCTGGCACTGGGGATGCTGGTGTATTTGCCGCCCAAGGCACAGCACTCGCCGGTTTTGCAGGAGCTGCTGTTTAAGGCCCATGAATGGGGCATGCAGATACGTTTTTCCCCAGTCTCAGAGGCCAGCTACACTCACTGGGTAGCCGCTCAGGGTAAAAGTCGTTACATCGTGACCCTGCTGGGTCGGCAAATCACCGCAGAGCAGATCGCTCAGGTGACCCGAACTGTTGCACACAATCAGTTGAATATTGATCGGATCAATCGCCTTTCCGGGCGGGTGGGCTTGTCGCGTCTGAGTGATCCGGGGCGGGCGTGTGTCGAGTTTTCTGTGCGTGGTGAGGCGCTGGACACGGTCGAGCTGCGACGTCAGTTTTTAGCTCTGGCTGGAGAGCTGGAGGTAGATATCGCTGTGCAGGAAGATAATATCTACCGCCGCAATCGGCGGCTGGTGGTGTTTGATATGGATTCTACCCTGATTGAAGCCGAAGTGATTGATGAGCTGGCACGAGAGGCCGGTGTGGGTGAGGCGGTGGCTGCGATCACTGAGCGTGCCATGTGTGGTGAACTGGATTTCAATGAGAGTTTTGCGGCCCGTGTCGCCCTGCTGAAAGGCCTGGATGCTTCGGTATTACAAAGTATTGCTCAGCGTTTACCCGTCACTGAAGGGGCGCATAAGCTGATTGCCACGTTAAAAAGCCTAGGCTACCGCACCGCGATCCTGTCTGGTGGGTTCACCTATTTTGGCGAGTATCTGCAAAAGCAACTGGGCATTGATGAAGTGCACGCCAACACCCTGGAAATCGAAGACGGCAAGGTGACTGGTCGGGTGGTTGGCCAGGTGGTGGATGGTCAGCGCAAAGCCGAGCTCTTGCAGGAAATTGCGGCACGCGAAGGCATCGATATGGAGCAAACCATTGCCGTGGGTGATGGTGCCAATGATCTGCCGATGCTGGGGCTGGCGGGCCTGGGCATTGCCTTCAGGGCCAAACCCCTGGTGCGTCAGACAGCACGCCATGCCCTTTCAACTCTGGGGCTGGATGCGATTCTTTATTTGATTGGTTTTTCCGATCGTGATTTGGAACACTGGGATCAAGCTGCCCGTGAGTCTGTCTCCTCAAAGTGAGTGGTGGCTGTATCTGATCCAGGTTCGGCAGGGGGCCATGTACACAGGCATCACTCTGGATGTGCAGCGACGCTTCAAAGAGCATCAAGGTGGTGGCGCACGCGCTGCCAAATATTTGCGCGGCAAAGGGCCGCTGACTCTGGTGGCTTGTTGGTGTGTCGGTGACCGTTCGACTGCCCTGCGTCTGGAGCGAAAAATTAAACGTCTGCCAGCGCAGGAAAAACAAAAACTGACGGAAATCAATGAGTCAACCGAGGATTTGCTAATTCGATTGAAGTGTTCTAAAACTACTTGACGTGGGAAGTGTTTTAGCTCAGTCTAGGAGCGGTAGGCAGCAAGGTAGCAAAAAGTAGTGTCGTAACGCAGTTGTAATCGAAGTTTCGGTAACATCCAGTTCGTCATACGTACTATCTTGATTCCCGCATGACCCGGTTGACACTAAGTCAGCCAAAAATTAATTAAGTATAGGAATTGTTGATATGGCAACTGGTACCGTTAAGTGGTTTAACGACACTAAAGGTTTTGGCTTCATTACTCCAGACGACGGTGGTGATGATCTGTTTGCTCACTTCTCTGAGATTCAAGCTGAGGGTTTCAAAACTCTGGCTGAGAACCAGAAGGTTTCCTTTGACGTGACCCAAGGTCCTAAAGGCAAACAAGCTGCAAAAATTCAGGTAATCTAACGCTTTAGCGTTAAATGACCTATAATAAAACCCGCTTCGGCGGGTTTTTTTTCGCCTTAAATTTGCAGGTGCAGGAGGCTTCAGGTGCGTCCACAAGACCGACTCTATGCTGTGATTCTGCGCAGTCTCCTTGGTTTGCTGATTTGGTGGCTGCTGACCGAAGGTCGTAGCGACGGCCTGTGGTTTGGTGTGCCGGTTGTGGTTCTGGCGGTTGCGCTCAGTCTTTATCTGCAACCACCGGTGGCCTGGCGTTTGTCGTTCAGTGGAGCTTTGGCTTTTTGGTGGTTTTTCAGTCTGCGCTCTTTGCTTGCCGGTTTGGATGTGGCGCGTCGGGTGCTATCCCGCTCTATGCCGATCCAGCCGGGATCGATGACTTTGCAAACCGAGTTGCCTGCTGGCGCCCCCCGATGGTTGCTCGCCATGACCCTTTCCCTCTTGCCTGGCACCCTCAGTGTGCGTTTAAGTGACAATCAGCTATTGCTCCACTGCTTAGACCTGTCACAGCCGGTCGAAGACGAATTTCGTCTGACAGAACTGAAAATTTCCCGACTTTTTGTGGTCAAAAACAGTCGCTTCAATGATGAGGTGACGGAATGACTCAGGTGCTCTGGTTGAGTAACTTTGCATTGCTGCTGGCATTATTGCTTGGGATTTGGCGTGTCTGGGTTGGCCCCAGGCTTGCTGACCGGATGCTGGCAGCACAGCTTTTTGGCACGACGGGCGTTGGGCTTTTGCTCTTGCAGGCCGAGCTTTTTGATCAGCCAGCCTTGCGTGATGTGGCTTTGGTGTTGGCTTTGTTGGCGGTGATGGCTACGGTGGCTTTTGTGGTTCGCGCTCAGCCTAAGGGGCGGTCAAACGATGACAATCCTTGAAGGGCTGCGTGCCTTACTCCTGTTGAGTGGTGCCTTCTTCTTTTTAGTCGGCAGTCTGGGGCTGTTGCGTTTTCCCGATACACCAACCCGTATTCATGCCCTGACCAAGGTGGATAACCTGGGCCTGGGGTTGATCGTTTTAGGCTTATTGCCCGGTGCAGCCAGCTTCACCGTGGCAGGCAAAATGCTGGTGATCTGGCTGTTGGCATTGGCGGCAGCGGCACTGGCCGGGCATTTGGTCGCCAGTGCCTGGCAAGACACAGAGGATAAACGCCATGGTTCTGATTGATGCCCTGCTGGCGTTATCACTCATTTGTGTCGCCCTGAGTGTGCTACTGGTCAAGGACTTGTATCAGGCGCTGGTGCTGTTCATTGTCTTTGGACTGCTGATGGCACTGGTGTGGGTGCGCATGCAGGCCCCGGATCTTGCCCTGGCCGAAGCAGCGATCGGGGCGGGGCTCACCGGGGTGTTACTGCTCGATGCCCTGGGTCATTTGCGCCATCATCAACACCACCCCAGCCTGACGCCAAGGCAAAAACAGCTGCGGGCTTTTTTGCTCTTGTTGATGGCCTCCACGCTGCTGGTCTGGCTGGGCGCGGCGGTCTTGGAAGCACCCAGTGGGCAGATCGCCCTGAATCAACAGGTGGCCGAGCGTTTGCCTGAAACCGGCGTGGCTCACCCCATCACGGGTGTGTTACTGGCTTTCCGGGCTTATGACACCTTTTTGGAAGTCGCGGTGATCCTGGTGGCTGTGGTGGTGGGCTTGTCCTTGCGCTTCAGTCAGGCCGACACTCCCGCGGAAACCCAGTTGAACACGCCATTGCTGCACGGCATGTTGGTTTGGCTCTTGCCGTTGATGCTGTTGGTGGGGGCTTACTTGCTCTGGATCGGCAGTTATCGCAGTGGCGGTGCTTTTCAATCGGCTGCGGTGCTGGGTGCTCTGGTGGTGTTGATGCGCATGGCCGGATTGCGTCTGCCGATGCAGGATCAGGTGGTGTGGTTGCGCCTTGGACTGGTGAGTGGTCTGGGCGTGTTTTTATTGGCTGGTAGTTATGAACTGATTCGTGGCGGTGCGTTTTTGGCCTGGCCCGAGGGTCAAGGCGGCGCATGGATTCTGGCGGTTGAAACGGCTTTGGCCTTCTCTTTGGGTTGGCTGTTGTTTTCCTTGTTTGAGGCCAGTCCGGCGCCCCAGCAAGCCAGTTTGACTCGTGACGGAGGTGGCGCATGAGTGGTTTCCTGCTGTTTGCGCTGACCGGTGTGGTGCTGGCGGTGCTGGGTGTGCTGGGATTTATCGCGCATCGCCATTTATTGCGGCGTTTGATGGCCTTCAACCTGATCGGCAGTGGTTGTTTCCTGCTGCTTACCGGCTTGTCTCAGCACCACCAGGGCATGGACCCCGTGCCCCAGGCCCTGGTGCTGACCGGCATCGTGGTGGCGGTGGCTGCCACTGCATTGGCGTTGGTCTTGATTCGTCGCTGGTTCCACCTGACTGGTGAAACCTGCTTGCCGGAAAATCTCGCCCAGGGAGACTCCCCCGATGCCTGACATCCTGCTTTGGCCGAGTCTGTTGCCCTGGTCGGTTGTTTTGCCTCTTTTGTGGGCGGTGTTGAGCCTGGCCATCGGTCGCCGTGGCGCACCGGCACTGGCGGCAGTCATGCTGCTTTTGGTCGGGCTTTCTCAAGTCGGCCTGACCTGGCAGTGGTGGCAGGGGGGGGATCAAATCCTGGCTTTGGGCCACTGGTCAGCACCCCTGGGCATCCATTGGCGCCTGGATGGTTTGGCTTTGACCCTGTTGCTGTTATCCACTCTGGTGGTGGCGGCCTGTGCTTTGCACGCCTCGATCTATCTGCTGCATTATCCCCGTGCCAGCGTGTATTTCTGGCCTTTGATGGCTTTTGCCTGGGCCGG
>SKHR01000086.1 GCA_007116865.1 Marinospirillum sp.
CGCTCCAGCTCATCGGCGCCATAAACGATTTCCATGGCACGCCCGCCCAGAACATAGGAAGGACGCACAACCAGCGGATAACCGATCACCTCAGCCTTGGCCAGCGCCTCATCAAAGCTGCGTGCAGTGGCATTGGGTGGCTGTTTCAGCCCCAGCTTTTCAATCATCTGCTGGAAGCGCTCACGATCTTCAGCCCGGTCAATCGCATCTGGCGTAGTGCCAATGATCGGCACACCAGCGGCCTCCAGATCCCGCGCCAGCTTCAGCGGCGTTTGGCCACCAAACTGCACGATCACCCCTTTGGGCTGTTCTTTGTGAACGATTTCCAGCACGTCTTCCAGGGTCACCGGCTCAAAGTAGAGGCGATCCGAGGTGTCATAGTCCGTCGAAACCGTTTCCGGGTTACAGTTGACCATGATGGTTTCATAACCATCATCGCGCATCGCAAACGCCGCGTGCACACAGCAGTAGTCAAACTCGATGCCCTGACCAATGCGGTTTGGACCGCCCCCGAGCACCATGATTTTTTCACGGCTGCTGGGTTCGGCCTCACACTCTTCTTCATAGGTTGAGTACATATAGGCGGTGCTGGTCGAAAACTCAGCCGCACAGGTATCCACCCGCTTGTAGGTTGGGCGGATTTCCAACTGGTGACGCAACTTGCGTAGCGAGCTTTCGGAAACCCCCAACAAGCCAGCCAGACGCGCATCGGAAAAACCCTTGCGCTTGAGCTGATACAAAAGGGCGTGATCCAGCTCGCCAAACGGCGTTTTAGCCACGGTCACTTCCAGCTGGATCAGGTCTTCCAGTTGAATCAGGAACCAGGGATCGACCCGAGTCAGATCAAACACTTCTTGTAAGGACATGCCGCTGCGGAAGGCATCACCGATGTACCAGATACGCTCTGCACCGGGGTTTTGCAGCTCACGACGCAGCAGCGCACGACCTTCGTCGTCCCACTTTTCCATGATCGGCTCGAGGCCGCTGACACCAACTTCCAGACCACGCAGGGCTTTCTGCAAGGACTCCTGAAAAGTACGCCCGATCGCCATGACCTCACCCACCGACTTCATCTGGGTGGTCAGGCGGTCATTGGCCTGAGGAAACTTTTCAAAGGTAAAACGCGGAATCTTGGTGACCACATAATCAATCGCTGGCTCAAACGAAGCCGGGGTGATGCCGCCGGTAATGTCATTTTGCAGCTCATCCAGGGTGTAACCCACTGCCAGCTTGGCGGCAATCTTGGCAATCGGAAAACCTGTGGCTTTAGAAGCCAGAGCCGAGGAACGGCTCACCCGTGGGTTCATCTCGATCACCACCATGCGGCCAGTATCCGGGCAGATACCAAACTGCACGTTGGAACCGCCGGTTTCAACACCGATCTCGCGCAGTACCGCCAAAGAGGCGTCACGCATGATCTGGTATTCCTTGTCCGTCAGGGTTTGCGCTGGAGCAACGGTGATGGAGTCCCCGGTATGCACCCCCATGGCATCAAAGTTTTCAATCGAGCAGACGATGATGCAGTTGTCTTTCTTGTCGCGCACCACTTCCATTTCATATTCTTTCCAGCCGATCAGCGACTCATCAATCAAGAGTTCGCGGGTCGGCGACAAATCCAGACCGCGCTGACAGATTTCTTCAAACTCTTCCTTGTTATAGGCAATGCCACCGCCCGATCCACCCATGGTGAAAGACGGGCGAATGATGCAGGGAAAACCCAGCTCTGCCTGAACCTGCCAGGCTTCTTCCATGCTGTGTGCGATCGCGGCCTTGGGGCACTCCAGGCCAATTTTTTTCATCGCCTTGTCAAAGCGCTCACGATCCTCGGCTTTATCTATGGTGTCGGCATTGGCACCAATCATTTCCACGCCGTATTTTTCCAGCACCCCGTGACGCTCAAGATCCAGCGCACAGTTCAACGCCGTCTGCCCACCCATGGTTGGCAGCACCGCATCGGGGCGCTCTTTTTCAATGATCTTTTCCACCACATCCCAAAGGATGGGTTCAATATAGGTGGCATCCGCCATCACCGGATCGGTCATGATGGTCGCGGGGTTGGAGTTGACCAGAATCACCCGGTAACCTTCTTCACGCAGCGCCTTACAGGCTTGCGCGCCGGAATAGTCAAACTCACAGGCCTGGCCGATCACGATAGGGCCCGCGCCAAGGATCAGAATGCTTTGAATATCAGTACGTTTTGGCATGACAATCTCTTTTCTAGGGCTCTCAGGATGACGCCGCCTTGCGGGCCTCAATCAACTGGATGAAACGATCAAACAGGGGCGCAACATCACGTGGGCCAGGGCTGGCTTCAGGGTGTCCCTGGAAACCAAACGCCGGTTTATCGGTGCGTGCGATGCCCTGCAGGGTTCCGTCGAACAGTGACTTGTGCGTTGCCCGCAGGGTATCCGGCAGACTGGCTTCATCGACTGCAAAACCATGGTTCTGACTGGTGATCATCACCACTCCGGTCTCCAGATCCTGCACCGGATGGTTCGCACCATGGTGACCATGAGGCATCTTGACCGTCTGCGCACCGGAAGCCAGAGCCAGCAGTTGATGGCCCAGGCAAATGCCAAACACGGGGATGTCGGTCTCTAAAATTTCGCGGATCGCTTCGATGGCATAGACACAAGGCTGGGGGTCGCCAGGGCCGTTGGATAAAAACACACCATCCGGATTCATGGCCAGCACCTCGCTGGCCGGTGTTTGTGCGGGCACCAGAGTGATGCGGCAGCCTCGGCTGGCCAGCATCCGCAGGATGTTGAACTTCACACCATAATCGTAGGCCACCACATGATAGGGCTGAGCGGCTTCATCAACACGGGCATAACCCTGGCCCAGCGTCCATTCCGCCTGATCCCAGAATTGGGTCTCCTGAATGCTGACTTCTTTAGCCAGGTCCATGCCCTTGAGGCCAGGAAAGGCCTTCGCCGCAGACAAGGCCTTTTCAATCGCATCCGCCGCCTGAGCATCAGGACCGGCCAGAATGCAGCCATTCAAAGAACCCTTGTCGCGCAGAATGCGGGTCAGGCGACGGGTATCAATATCGGCAATCGCGACCATTCCAGCCTGCTGCAACCAGGCCTCTAATGACTGCTCACTGCGAAAGTTACTCGCGATCAATGGCAGGTTGCGAATGATCAGGCCAGCGGCACCCTGCTGGTGGGACTCGATGTCCTCGCTGTTCATTCCGGTATTGCCAATATGCGGATAGGTCAGCGTGACCAGCTGGCGAGTGTAAGAAGGGTCTGTCAGAATTTCCTGATAGCCGGTCATCGCCGTATTAAAGACGACTTCTCCAACGGTTTGTCCGTCAGCACCGATGGCCATCCCTCTGAAAATACTGCCATCTTCTAGTGCCAGAATAGCGGGTCTGGTCAAAACAAGCTCCTCCCCTCGAAGCGCCGACAGCAACCAAGTGCTTGTCGAATTTGGGTTGCAAAAAAGCGAGATGAACATAAAAGATCATCCCGCTTAAAAGAGTCAATTTGGTCGGATGTGTGTCACCTTGGCGCAAAAGTCAGCCAAAGCCTAGACATTCATCTGCACTATTTTAGCGCTTTTGTGCGCCACAAGTCCAGATAAAACCGGCTTTCATCACCACTCAGGCCGGAGGGAACAACTGAACTAAACCGGATTCGCCCTGAGAGTCCGCCACCAGCCAAATCTGCTCAAAAGGATGTTGTGATGGCAGCTTTACCGAAGCTCGGCGCTGTACAAAATCCTCGCGTTTCCAGTGCGGATTGACATTGCGCACCACCAGCCAGACCCGCTGAGTGTGATAGTTTTTTTCTGCCTTGTTCGCCAGCAGGCGATTGAGCGCCTTCAGCAAACGCGCTTCGATCGGCGTTTGATTCAGCTCAGCCAGAATCTGTCGTGTCTCCGGCTGCAGATCCCGCCCAAGCAGCATCATGGCTTCTACTTCACTGCCATACAAATGTGCAATTTCCAGATCCAGCTTTTCATTCGCCAGATAACAGGAAACATCCGGCTTCTTGGGCTCGTTATGCCAGATATGACGGATCGGCACCGCAAAACACTGCTCATAAAGGCGCATGAACAAGCGGGCTGCCTCATGCTCCAGGCGCAGCTTTTCCTTCTGAGATTCAGACAAGGGGTTGCCACTGCGATCATGGTTTAAATCAGAGGTCATGCCCGCCTGCCTCTTAGTTCAGGCCCAGCACATCCTGCATGCTATACAGCCCGGCAGGACGACTTTTCAACCAGCAGGCTGCGCGAACGGCACCCCGAGCAAAGGTCATGCGGCTGGAAGCCTTATGCGTGATCTCAACCCGCTCACCCTCAGCGGCAAACACCACCGTATGATCCCCCACCACATCCCCACCACGAAGGGTAGCAAAACCGATGGTCTCACGCGCACGCGCACCGGTCATGCCTTCACGCCCATAAACGGCAACCTGCTCAAGGTCTCGACCCAGCGCACGCGCCACCGCTTCACCCATGCCCAGCGCGGTGCCAGAAGGCGCGTCCACCTTATGGCGATGATGCATTTCCACCACCTCCACATCATAATCATCACCCAGCGCAGCCGCCGCCATTTCCAGCAGCTTGAAGCACAGGTTGACCCCCACACTCATATTCGGTGCAAACACCACGGGCACCTTTTGCGCTGCTTGCGCCAGCGCCGCTTTTTGCTCGTTGTTCAATCCGGTGGTGCCAACCACCAGTGCCTTGCCCTGCTGCGCACACCAGGCCGCGTTTTCCAGAGTGACGGCCGGGGCGGTAAAATCAATCAACACATCCCAATCCGCTCTCAGCGCGTCCAGCGAATCCACCGCCATCACCTGGCACTTGCCCAGGCCTGCCAGCTCGCCCAGATCAACCCCGACCAAGCTGGAGCTGGCCTCTACCACACCACCAGCCAAAACGGCCTGCTCATTTTCATCCACCGCCTGCAGCAGTGTTTTACCCATGCGCCCGGCGGCGCCCATGATCACAATACGGGTCATTTTGGCCCCTTTCTTTCAGTATTTGACTTGATTCTTTCTGCGCATCCATTCACATTTAGGTCAGCGGCACTTTTCTTCATTGAACCGAGGTGACCCATGTCTTGCGCAGGCTCTGCACCTGATTATGACCGTATCCGCCAGCTGAACGCTATCGGCATTGCCTTGTCAGCTCAAAAAGATCAGACCCAACTACTGGAGCTGATTCTTTCCAGTGCCCGCGAACTAACCAACGCCGATGCCGGCACCCTCTACAGTGTTGAGCCAGATAGCAAGCACCTGCGTTTTGTGATGGTACAAAATGACAAGCTTAACATTCATCTAGGAGGAAGTGGTGACCCCGTCGGTGATCGTTTTCCCCTGATCCCGCTCTATCTCGATAACAACCTGCCCAATGAACGCATGATCGTGGCCTGGTCGGTCATCCATCAGCGCACTGCCCGAATCGCCGATGCCTATACTGAAGAAGGCTTTGATTTTTCCGGCACACGGGCTTTTGATCAAACGACCGGCTATCGCTCACAGTCTTTTCTTACCGTGCCGCTGTGCAACCATGAGGGCGAAGTCATTGCCGCCCTGCAGCTACTCAATAAGCTGGATGAGTCGGGCCTGACCACCCAGTTCAACGAGACGGATCAAGAGCTGGCGGAGTCGCTGGCCTCACAGGCGGCGATCGCGCTGACTAACCGCCGCCTGATTGATGAATTGCGCCACCTTTTTGACAGCTTCACCCAGGTGATCGCCACCGCGATTGATGGCAAATCATCACACACTGGCGCTCATTGTCGCCGCGTGCCTGATGCCACCCTATTGCTGGCTCAAGCCGCCAATCAGGCTGAGTTTCCTGGTCTGGAAGGTTTTGCCATGACCGATGAGGAAATGCTGGAACTAAAAACCGCTGCCTGGCTGCATGACTGCGGCAAGGTCGTCACCCCGCCCCATGTGATGGAAAAAGCGGCCAAACTGCAAACCCTCTATGATCGCATCGAAACCCTGGCCGCCCGCTTTGAAATTCACGCACGGGATCTGAAAATCGCTGCACTTGAGGCCGAGGTTGAAGCACTCAAGGCCGGGCAGAACCCGCCAGATAACAGCCTCAACGCTGACATAGCGCAAGTACGTGACGATCTTGCTTTTGTGCGCCAATGCAATACCGGTGGTGAATTCATGGCTGATGAGTCGATTGCTCGCATCCAAGCCCTGGCGCAAATCCGCTGGACCGATCTGAACGGCGACACCCAGCCGCTGATCACCGAAGAAGAAAGTGATAACCTCTGTATTCGTAAAGGCACCCTCAACCCCGAGGAGCGCCAGATCATGGAAGATCATATGAAACATACCCTCAACATGCTGGAGCAGCTGCCCTTCCCGCGTTATCTCAAGCGTGTTCCTGAATATGCAGGCGGCCACCATGAACGCATGGATGGTCGCGGTTACCCGCGCGGACTCACTCGTGAACAAATGTCCATTCCTGCCCGCATGATGGGCATTGCCGATGTCTTTGAGGCCCTCACCGCCCACGAGCGGCCCTACAAAAAACCCATGCCCCTGTCTCAGGCACTCACCATCATGGGGCGAATGGTCGAAGACAACCATTTAGACCCCGATCTGTTTGCCCTGTTTGTCCATCGCCAGGTTTATCTCGACTACGCCAGACAGCACCTGAAACCGGAACAGCTCGACAACCCGGACATCAACCAGCTGCCTGGACTTCATCGGTCACGTTTTCATCAGGCGGGGCTGGCGACATGAAGGTCGATATCCTGGGGTGCAGCGGTGGCATGGGGCAGCAGCAGCAAACCACCTGCTTTCGCATCAATGATTCACTGCTGATTGATGCAGGCAGCGGCCTGGGTGAATTAGACCAAGGGGCACTCAAGCAAATACGCCATATCTGCCTGACCCACGCCCACCTGGATCATATTTGTTTTTTGCCCCTGCTGATCGACAACCTGTTTGAAAGCCTGACCCAGCCGATTCAGGTTTATGCACTGCCCGAAGTGATCGAGAACCTGCGCAAGCATTTATTTAACTGGCAGATCTGGCCCGACTTCACACGCCTGCCTACGCCTGAAAAACCGGTCATGACCCTGCATGAGATCGGCTACCAGCAAACCCTGGAGCTGGGTGATCTCAGTCTCACCCCTTTTCGAGTTTTTCATACGGTACCGACCTGCGGTTATCACCTGCGCAGCAAAAAACACGGAACCAGCTTTGCGATCACCAGCGACACCACCTTTGATGCCTCGCTGCTGGATAGCCTGAATCAGCTTGGTCCGCTGGATGTTTTGCTCACCGAGTGCGCCTTCCCTGACCGCATGCTGGAGCTGGCACGACTTTCACGCCACCTGACTCCGCAACTGCTGCAGGCGCTTCTTAACCAGCTGACTCATGCCCCCAAAGCCGTTTGGATCAGTCACCTGAAACCCAGCCAACATCTGGAAATCGCCAATGAGTTAGCCCAGGCCAACCTCAACTGCGAGTTACGGGTATTACGCAGTGGCGAGCAGTGGCAGATTTAACAAACCACTGCATCAACCTGCACTAACCGCCGAGATAATCCATTGCCTCAATCAAACGGCTGATACCCGTGACCTGCATGCCCTCAATGGGCTCTTTAGGCACATTGGCCTGCGGCACCAGGGCCTGGCGAAACCCGTGTTTCGCTGCCTCGCGAATCCGCTCCTGACCACTGGGTACCGGGCGTATTTCACCGGACAGACCAATTTCACCGATCACCATCAGATCCCGTGGCAGCACCCGGTCACGCAGGGAAGAGACAATGGCCAGCACGGCAGCCAGATCAGCGCTGGTTTCCAGCACCCGCACCCCACCCACCACATTGACAAACACATCCTGATCCCCAGTGAACACTCCGGCATGACGGTGCATCACCGCCAATAACAAGGATAAACGCTGAGCATCCAGACCGACCGCGACACGGCGCGGATTGCCCAGTGCGGTGGCATCCACCAAAGCCTGCACTTCAACCAACAGTGGACGGGTGCCCTCCCAGGTGGCCATGACAATACTGCCAGCCGCCGGTTCGGTCTGACGTGAAAGGAAAATCGATGAGGGATTTTTGACTTCCTTCAAACCATTTTCCAGCATCGCAAACACCCCCAGCTCATTGACCGCGCCGAAGCGGTTCTTCTGACTGCGCAGGGTACGAAAACGTGCATCACCATCGCCTTCTAAAAGCAGTGACGCATCAATCATATGCTCCAGCACCTTGGGGCCAGCCAGAGTGCCATCCTTGGTGACATGCCCGACCAAAAACAACACAGTGGAATGCTGTTTGGCAAAACGGGTGAGATAAGCGGCACTTTCCCTAACCTGAGAAACCCCGCCAGGCGCTGACTCCAACTCTTCCAGGTGCATGGTTTGAATCGAATCAACAATCAAAACATCCGGTGCTTCTGCCTCAGCCATCTGGGTCAGCTGCTCAACGCTGGTTTCTGCCAGCATTTTTAACCCCTTGACCGGCAGCCCCAAACGCTGGGCGCGCAACGCCACCTGCTGCAGGGATTCCTCACCGGTCACATAAAGCACCTTCTTTTGCTGCGCCAACTGACAGGCCACCTGCAACAAGAGGGTGGACTTGCCAGCGCC
>SKHR01000193.1 GCA_007116865.1 Marinospirillum sp.
TAGAACTGCTACAGGATGAACAACTGCTCAACGCAGTTTGGATCAGCCTTAAAATTGCGTTTTACTCAGCCAGCATGGCGGTGTGCATTGGCACCCTGGCAGCTTTTGTGATGACGCGCTTTCGTCGCTTTCGTGGGCGCACCACCCTGTCCAGCATGATCACCGCGCCGCTGGTCATGCCAGAAGTCATCACCGGCCTGTCACTGCTGCTGTTGTTTGTCCACATGGCGCAGATCATCGGCTGGCCCGCCGACCGTGGAGTTGCCACCATCTGGATCGCTCACACCACTTTTTGTAGCGCTTATGTGTGTGTGGTGGTCAGTGCGCGTTTGCGTGAGTTGGATTTATCGGTTGAAGAAGCTGCGATGGACCTGGGTGCCACGCCGTTTAAAACCTTTTTCATGATCACCCTGCCGATGATCGCTCCGGCCCTGGTGGCGGGCTGGCTGCTGGCCTTCACCCTGTCACTGGATGACCTGGTCATTGCCAGCTTTGTCTCTGGCCCAGGTGCAACCACCCTGCCAATGGTGGTGTTTTCCTCAGTGCGCCTGGGGGTTTCCCCCAAAATCAACGCCCTGGCCACCTTGATCATTTTATTTGTGTCTTTGGCGGCCTTCATTGCCTGGTATCTGATGCGTCGCAGTGAGGAAAAACGCCGCCGTACCCTGCTCTAAGACGGGGTCGGCGGCGCGATCACCTCAGTTTAATCCGCTTTTGGCTGAGTTTTGCTGGCCTTCAATCCCTGAAACGCGTCCATCAAATCAATCGGCAAGGGGAACACGATGGTTGAGGCGTTTTTATTGCCCATATCGTTCAGGGTCTGCAAATAACGCAACTGCAAAGCTGCGGGATTTTTTGACATGACATCCGCTGCTTGTAACAGTTTTTCAGAAGCTTGCAACTCGCCTTCAGCGTGAATCACCTTGGCCCGACGCTCACGTTCTGCTTCGGCCTGACGGGCAATCGCACGGATCATGCTTTCATCCAGATCCACATGCTTGATTTCCACATTAGCCACCTTGATGCCCCAGTCCTCGGTCTGCACGTCCAGGATTTCCTGAATATCATCATTCAGCTTGTCACGCTCAGACAGCATTTCATCCAGCTCGTGTTTACCCAGCACGGAACGCAACGTGGTTTGTGCCAGTTGACTGGTCGCGGCCACATAGTTTTCCACCCGAATGATGGCTTTTTCCGGATCGACCACACGGAAATACAACACCGCATTGACCTTCACGGTGACGTTATCCTGCGAAATCACATCCTGCTCTGGCACATCCAGGGTGATGACCCGCAGATCCACCACATCCATTTTTTGCAGGCCAGGCACCACGATCACCAGCCCTGGCCCTTTCACGGTTTGAAAGCGCCCCAGAAAAAACACCACCCCTCGTTTGTACTCCGGCAGGATGCGGATGGATGCCGCCAAGAGCATCACCAGCAATACCAGCGGGGTCAGATAGCTCACTAACATGTCTCTACTCCTTCTCAGTTGGTACGCACCCCTTAGGATGCATCGACTTGCTGCGGACGCACACTCAGGGTCAGTCCGCTCAACCCAGTCACCACCAGGATATCGCCCCGCTGAACCGCATCAACGGGGGTTTCAACCACGGCCTGCCAGATTTCACCATGCAGGCGGACTCGTCCCTGTTTTTCAAAATCTTCCAGTGCCACACACTGATCATTGATCAAAGCCTCGCGCCCCGAACGCGCAGGCCGCTTGCGCAAACGAGAGAAACGCCGCAGCACCCAGAACATCAAGCCAGATGCCAGCAAGGCCGTGCCACCCACCAGGGGCAGGGATAACATCCAATGCAGATGGCTCATCAAAAGCACCGAACCAGCGGTAAAGGCCAAGATCCCGCCCACCCCCAGAATGCCAAAACTGGGGAGCATCACCTCCGCGATGATCAGCGCCAGCCCCAGCGCGATGAGCGCCAGACCGGCATAGTCCACCGGCAACACCTGAAAAGCATAGAGGGCCAACAACAAACACAAGGCCCCCAGAGTGCCAGGCACCAGACTGCCAGGATTGGAAAACTCGAAGATCAGGCCATAAAAACCCAGCAGCATTAAAAAATAGGCCACACTGGGATCTGTGATCACGGTTAAAAAGCGGGTTCGCCAGTCAGGATCATAAGCCGTCCACTGCATGCCCTCGGTGCTCAACTGATGCAGCTGCTCATCCGCCATGCGAACCGAGCGGCCATCCAGCGCTTGCAGCAGCCCATCAAGATCCGCAGCGACCAGATCAATCACACCTGCTTCCAGTGCCTCTCTGGCATTTAAATTGGCCGCCTCACGCACGGCTTTTTCGGCCCAGTCAGCATTGCGCCCATGACGCTCGGCCAGACTACGTATATAACTGACCGCATCTTCAACCACTTTACGCTCCATCGCACTGGCAGGAGCGCTGCTACTTTCTTCGTCATTGGATGTCGGCTGGGCATCACCAAAGCCACCGCTCATATTCACCGGCGTCGCTGATCCCAGGTGGGTTGAAGGGGCCATAGCCGCGACATGGCTGGCATAAAGCAGATAGGTTCCGGCACTGGCAGCCCGCGCACCGGCGGGTGCAACCCAGGTCACCACGGGGCGGTCACTGGCCAGCATCAGGCTGATCATGTCGCGGGTGGCCGCATCCAGGCCACCAGGGGTATCCAGCTTGACGATCACCAAAGCGGCATCCTGCTGTTCAGCTTCGGCCAAACCCCGCTGCAGATAATCGGTCGTGGCCGGTGTGATCGCCCCCTTGATAGTCAGCACCAGAGCATTGCCACTGCTGGACTGGGACAAGACCGGTTGAGCGGCCAGCAGCACCAAGCCACTCAGGCAGAGGAACACAGCCAAACCGATGATTTTAAATCGCCATTGAATCATTGTTGGACTCCCTCACAAGACTCTAACCGCTTGGACGACCAAACAAAGCCTAGAGTTCAGTCTGGCAGATTCTTCGCCCGATTGCCGGATTTCTGTTAAAATCGCCCGCTTCTTTACCAACGACTTAGCGATTGATCATGCCCAGTGTGAATGCACTCTCGATTCAAGACCTCGAAAAAACCTACAGCCAGGGTCAGCGTGCGCTTAAGGGCATCAGCCTGGAAGTGGCGCAAGGCGACTTCTTCGCCCTTTTGGGGCCCAATGGAGCCGGAAAATCGACCACCCTGGGTGTGGTCTGCTCTTTGGTGCGCAAAACCGCAGGCAAGGTCAAAATTTTTGGCATCGATATCGATCAGGACTTTGCCGAAGCCAAACGCCTGCTCGGGGTTGTGCCGCAAGAATTCAACTTCAGTGTTTTTGAGAAGGTCGAAGACATCGTGCTCACCTCGGCGGGTTATCAGGGCCTGACCGAAAAGCAAGCGCGTCCGCGTGCCGAGCAACTGCTCAAGGATCTCGGCCTTTGGGAGAAGCGTCACGCCCAGGCCCGCACCCTGTCCGGCGGCATGAAACGTCGTTTGATGATCGCCCGCGCCCTGGTTCACGAACCCAAACTGCTGATCCTGGACGAGCCCACCGCTGGCGTGGATATTGAGCTGCGCCGCTCGATGTGGACCTTCTTGCAGGAGATCAATCGCCGAGGCACCACCATCATTCTGACCACCCACTATCTGGAAGAAGCCGAAAGCCTGTGTCGTAATATCGCGATCATTGATCAGGGCGAGATCATCAAGAACACCAGTATGAAATCCCTGCTCGGCGAGCTGAATCGAGAAACCTTTGTGCTGGATCTGACCCAGCCGCTGACCCAGCCACCAGCACTGAATGGCTTCACCTACCGCCAACCCGATGCGCTGACCCTTGAAGTCGAAGTACAAAAAGGCCAGTGCATCAGTGATGTGTTTGAACGGCTCAGTCAAGAAGATATCCGCGTGCTCAGCCTGCGTAACAAAGCCAACCGGCTGGAAGAACTGTTTGTTTCTCTGGTTGAAAAAACAGCGGCCAGTGACTTTAAGGCTCCGCCGCAAAAAAACCAGCCTGTTCAAGGAGTTGCTCAGTGAAAGCGCGTGTATATTGGGTGGCTTTCAGCACCATTTTAATCAAAGAAGTACGGCGTTTTACCCGGATTTGGGCACAAACCCTGCTGCCACCAGCAATCACCATGAGCCTTTATTTTGTGATCTTTGGCAACCTGATCGGCAGTCGGATCGGCCCCATGGGTGGCTTTGATTACATGCAGTTCATCATGCCTGGTCTGATCATGATGTCAGTCATCACCAACAGCTATGCCAACGTGGTGTCGTCTTTTTTCAGCAGTAAGTTTCAGCGCTCAATTGAAGAGATTCTCGTCTCCCCCGTACCTGGCTGGGTGATTTTATCGGGCTACGTGCTCGGTGGTGTCACACGTGGATTGATGGTCGGGTTTTTGGTCACCCTGCTGGCGCTGTTTTTCACCCGCCTGCAAGTCCACCACCTTGGCGTGACCCTGGTTGTTGTGGTGCTCACGGCGGTGCTTTTTGCCATCGGTGGTTTCATCAACGCCCTGTTCGCACGCAAGTTCGATGACATTGCCATCGTGCCGACCTTTGTGCTGACGCCGCTCACCTACCTGGGTGGGGTGTTTTATTCAATCCACCTGCTACCGCCCTTCTGGCAGGGGGTTTCTCTGTTCAACCCGATTCTTTATATGGTCAACACCTTCCGCTACGGGATTCTGGGTGTCTCCGATATCAACCACTGGGCCGCCCTCAGCACGATCATGGTTTTTATTGTGGTGCTGTTTTTACTGGCCTGGTGGCTGCTGGAAAAAGGCCGTGGTATTCGCCAGTAATCCACATCTCCGGCTCAGGGTGATTACTTTTTACCCTGAGCCTCATTTTCATCAGCCAGCATCTCTTCTTCGATATCCGTAAAGTCAAAGTCCATATCATCGTCTTCATCGCTGGGCGCAGGTGCCGGGCTCGGCGGTTTTTCCGATGAAGCGCTTGCCGGACGATCAGATGCGCCCTCATCCAGCAGATCACTAAAGTCAATCTCTTCACTCATAACGCTTGAGTCTTCACCTTCAAGCGGCTCGTCACTCCCCAACAGGTCATCTTCCGATAGTTCATCCGGTGTTTTTGCGGTCGGCGGCGGTGAACTGGGCGTGTCAGGCTCATCATCCCCAAGCAGAGCCTCCATGGTGGCATCCAGATCATCCTCGATCGCTTCACCGGCAATGGCTGCATCCAGATCCTTCTGTGAAAGCAGTTCATCAGACACAGCCTGAACACTGTCTTTAGTTGGTTTTTTAGTTGGCGCAGCACTCGATGCATCATCGAGATGAATATGCAAAGCCTCAGCAAGATTCCTGACCAATGCCTGCTGTTCCAGGCAACTGCTCCGGTTGAAATCTTTATTTTGAAGGGTCTTTTCTTGATGGGCAAAAAGTCGATTTAAAACCAGTGCAGCCTGCTCTCTAGGCGCAGAAACAGGCTTCCTGGCGTCAGAAGCTGGCCGGCCACTGCCTGATGCGACCACCTGCATCAAGCGTTTTTTCTGCCGTGATAAGAAAAACACCCACCCCAGCAGCAGGATTAAAAGCTGCGCGAGTAGAAGCACTGCCAGAGGTGATAACACCATGATAAGCTGTCCCCAATCGGTCAATTTGCGCTCGGTCTGCTGCAAGATTAAGCCGCAAACGCCTCTGTCGCAACCTGCAAACGGTGATGAACTGAACCCATGAACGCTGTGATCTCACCCATCGACTTTTTACGTCAACGCAACTCTCACCCTAAACTGGTTCAACCCGCCCCCCAGGGAGAAGCGCTGGAGCGTATTTTCCAGGCCGCCCTGCGTGCGCCTGATCACGCCGCGCTCACCCCTTGGCGAATGCTGGCCTGTGAAGGCAAGGGACTGGATCAACTGGGGGATATTTTTCGTCGAGCCGAAGCCAGACGCGACCCACAAGCCAGCGAAGAGCAACTCAATCGCATCCAGAGCCTGCCTCAGCGAGCACCCTTGGTTGTGCTGGTGATTGCCTCCACCCAGGCGCATCCCAAGGTGCCGGTTTCCGAACAGCTTTTATCCGCTGGCTGTGTGGCTCATGGACTGTTACTGGCTGCCGAGGCCGAAGGTTTTGCCGGCATGTGGCGTTCAGGCTGGTTATGCTTTGACCCAGGTGTTCATGCAGAACTTGGCATGAGCGAAGGAGAGCACCTAGTCGGCTTCCTCTATCTGGGCACCCCTTACGGCCGCCGCAAAAACCTGCCTGAGTTAAAAACAAAGGAATTTGTAACATGGTGGCAGTAAATCGAAACATTTCACCGCATTTTCTGCCACATATCAAACAAAGCATTCCGCTGACCCAACATATGGGCATCACTGACTTGTATTGGGACAATCAAGCATTGAAAATGCACCTTGCCTTGCCGCCCCTGGTCAATGACAAGGGAACCGGCTTCGGTGGTGGAATCGCCGCGGCAGCCACCCTGCTCGGCTGGTGTCATCTGACTTTGTTGTTACAAGGTATAGGCCAAATCAGTCCCGTTGTGGTGGGGCATTCACAAAATCAATTCAAACGCCCAATCACCTCAGACCTGGTCATGACCTGCCAGGCCCTTGACGCGGATTCCGAGCTTGGCTGCCTGCAGGACTATATGCAAGGTCGGCGTGCACGTCTCACATTGGAAGTGCAGGTCATAGAAAACAAGGAGCTGGCCTTTTGGTATCAAGGCCAATACATCGCACTGGGGAATACAAGTGGTGCCCAAAATTTATCAGCAACTGGTCGAACACCTACCCGATAATTTTTATTTTTATGCCCTGGATCCACAGGGCTACTTTACCTATGTCAGTCCGAACCTCTGCCAGCGCCTTGGCTGGCCTGAGGAGGCTTTTAAACACCACTATGCCAAACTGCTGACCGACCACCCACTCAAACAGCAGGCGGTCAAAAAAACCGAACTGGCACTCAAAGGATTTGCGCAAAAACCCTATCTGGTTGTAGTCCGCCATGAAGACCAGTCTTTGCGCTGGTTGGAACTGACTGAAACCCCAATTCTCAATGACCAGGGGGAGGTCATCGGTGTCAATGGCATCGCCCAGGATGTTACCCAGCGCCGGGTTGCTGAAGAATCCTCCGAAGCACTGCGTCACTTTTACAAAACAGCGGCAGAACTGGCGCTGGCCAACAACCGCCTGCGCCTGAAAGATCTGGATTCCGGCCTTACCAGTTGCCTGAGAATCCTTGGAGAATACCTCAACGCCAGCCGCGCTTATTTATTTCATAACGACCTGATCGCCCGTACCTGGAGCAATACCCATGAATGGTGTGCCCCGGATATCCCATCGGTCATTCATGACCTGCAAGACGTGCCTTTTGAGCTCTTTCCCGGCCTGATTGAGCGCTTTCATCGCGGTGAAGCCCTGGTACTGGAAAAGCTCGACGACCTGCCCACAGAAATGGCAGCCACCGCACGCCCGATTCTTGCTGATCAAGGCATTCGCTCAGTGCTGATGCAACCCATGCAAATCGAAGGCGAGTTACTGGGTTTCATCGGCTTTGATGACAACCTTCAGGAGCGCGAATTCACCGATCTGGAACAGGCACTACTGCGCCTGGCTGCCGATAATTTTGCCGCCACCCTGGCACGCTACCGGGAATATCAAAGAGCCGCCCAGGCGCGGGATGAGCTGGCGCTGGATGTGATTCGCCGCAAGGCTGCCGAAGAGCAGCTACGCCTATCTGCCAGCGTGTTCACCCATGCCAGAGAAGGCATCCTGATCACCGATGCCGATGCCTATATCATCGACGTCAACCAGGCATTCACCCAAATCACCGGCTATAGCCGTGATGAAACCCTGGGACGCAAAGCCGGTTTCCTCAAATCCGGCCAACACAGTGAACAGTTTTACCAAAAAATGTGGCAAAACCTGCTGGATAACGGCTACTGGCAAGGTGAAATCTGGAATCAACACAAGGACGGGCGAACCTACGCCGAGCTTTTAACCATCAGTGCAGTAGGGGATAGTCACGGCCAGGTTCAACACTATGTCGGGCTGTTTTCTGATATCACCCTGCAAAAGCGCCAGGAAGAACAGCTACAACGCATCGCCCACTATGACGCCCTCACTGGTCTGCCTAACCGGGTTCTGCTCGCCGATCGGCTGCAGACCGCCATGCGCCGAACCGCACGAGAAAAAAGCCTGCTAGGCGTTTTCTACATCGACCTTGATGGTTTTAAAGCGGTCAATGATGCCCAAGGTCACCAGGCCGGGGACTATCTGCTCGCCAACCTGGCCGAACGCATGCAAATTATTCTTCGCGAGATGGACACCATCAGCCGAGTGGGCGGCGATGAGTTTGTCGCGGTGATCACAGACCTGCAAACGGACACCCA
>SKHR01000174.1 GCA_007116865.1 Marinospirillum sp.
AACCTAGTGTAAGATAGCAATCAACTTAGAGGAGAGTCGCGGGAGCAGGGGCGTCCTACGGACGCCGCGCTATCCCTCCCCGGCCTAGAAGTCCGGGGTATCTCGCGCAAGACAGATGAAACTGGCACACAAAGCAAGGTGTGATAAGCTTGCCTCATCAAAGCTGCCCCATGCAAGGAGCAACCGTGAGTCAAAGCCAGCCAGTGAAACATCCTTTATCTCGACGCTTTCGTGGGTATCTGCCCGTGGTCGTGGATGTCGAAACCGCAGGCTTCAATGCCAGAACCGATGCACTGCTTGAAATTGCTGCCACCACCCTGACCATGGATGAACACGGTTTGATCCTGCCCGATCAAAGCCTGGCCTTTCAGATCGAGCCCTTTGTCGGTGCCAATCTGGACCCCAAGGCTTTGGAGTTCACCCAGATAAACCCCGACTGCCCCGAGCGTCGGGCCAGCGCCAGCAAAGAGTCGGTCGCACTCGACAGCCTGTTCAAGATGATCCGCAAAGCCATCAAAGCACATGATTGTACACGCGCCATTCTGGTCGGCCACAATGCCAGCTTTGATCTGGGTTTTGTGCATGCCGCTGCAGATCGTTGCCAGATCAAACGCAACCCTTTTCACCCCTTTTCCAGCCTTGATACTGCCACCCTGGCGGCCATGGCCTATGGTCAAACCGTGCTCGCACGCGCCTGCCAGGCAGCAGGCATCGCCTTTGATAATCGCTCGGCCCACTCAGCCAGTTATGACACAGAAAAAACCGCCGAGCTTTTTTGTGCCATCATCAATACCTGGCACGAGCTCGGCGGCTGGGCGCTCACACAAAAGACCCTGCCCGATCAAGCCTGAGCCGCATTGACTGCCGCATCGACCATCGGCTTGAGCTCACCCTGCTCGTAGAGTTCAAGAATGATGTCGCAGCCACCGACCAGCTCTCCATTCAGCCACAACTGAGGAAAGGTTGGCCAGTCAGCATACTGAGGCAGCTCAGCTCGAATATCGGGATGCTCCAGAATATTGACATAAGCAAACTTCTGACCACAGCTCATCAGCGCCTGTATCGCCTGCCCTGAAAAACCGCACTGGGGCAGCTGGGGCGTTCCCTTCATATAAATGATCACCGGATTGCTGCTGATCTGTTCTTTGATGGTTTCCAGCGTTGTTGACATAACCCACCCTGTTCAAGCAATAAAATTACAGGCACACCCCACTCGGTATACCCGACCATTACAGTCAAATTTTAACACAGCCGACTCAGAACACCATCCCTCTCCGTTTAGCTTTAAACCCAAGCGCCAATACCGCTCAAGACCGGCAGATGCCGCTTGCCACCAGCATTTTCAAGGCTTAAACTGATCGTTTTTTTCCGCCCCAGCCATCTAGGTTTCTAAGGATCCGTGTGCCATGACCGAAACAGCGCTTATCCCGACTTATGCTCGTTTACCTGTTGCGTTTGAATCAGGTCGAGGGGCTTGGCTGACGGACACTCAGGGAAACACCTACTTAGATGCCCTCAGCGGCATTGCCGTGTGTGGTTTGGGCCATGCCCACCCTGCGGTGACTGAGGCAATTCAGGCCCAGGCAGCGAAATTGCTGCACACCTCTAACCTCTATCAGCAGCCAATTCAGGAAGCCGCCGGCGCGCTGCTCACTCGCCTGGCTGGTATGGAAAAAGTCTTCTTCTGTAACTCCGGTGCAGAAGCCAACGAAGGTGCGATCAAGCTGGCTCGTTTGCATGGTCATCGCAAAGGCGTCGAAAAACCTCAATTGCTGGTCATGAACAATGCCTTTCATGGCCGCACGCTGGCCACCCTGACCGCAACCGGTAGTCGTAAAGTCCAGGCTGGCTTTGAGCCTCTGGTCAGTGGCTTTCTGCGCTGTGGCTATAATGATCTGGAAGCCGCCTCCGCTCTGATCAACAGTCGCTCGGATATTGTTGCCGTCCTGGTTGAGCCAGTTCAGGGTGAAGGCGGCGTGACCCCCGCCAGTGACGAGTTTATGAATGGCCTGGCCGCACTGTGTCAGGAAAAAGACCTGTTGCTGATGCTGGATGAAGTACAAACTGGCAATGGCCGCACTGGGCGCTACTTTGCTTACCAGCACTACGACTGGACACCCGACGTGCTGACCACAGCCAAAGGTCTGGGCAACGGCGTGCCTGTGGGCGCGGTCATGGTCAGTGGTAAAGCAGCGGATCTTTTCCAGCCTGGACATCACGGCTCAACCTATGGCGGCAATCCGCTGGTCTGTGCCAGCGTACTGGCCGTACTCAACACCCTGGAACAGGAAAAACTCTGCGAACGAGCTGCTTATTTAGGCGACTATCTGGTTCAAGGCCTCAAGCAGGGACTGAGCGATTGCGCCGCCGTCAAAACCCTGCGCGGCAAAGGCCTGATGATCGGTATCGAAATGACTCAGCCCTGCACTGAGCTGGTCAAGCTCGCGCTGGAAGCCGGTCTGCTGATCAATGTGACCGCAGGACAGGTAGTTCGCCTGCTCCCCCCTTTGACGTTGACAGATGCTGAGGCTGATCAACTGCTCGAGCGACTGATCCCGGTCATTTTAAAGTGGGCCGCTCGCCTCGACTGAATTCAAATAACAGGAAACCCCTATGAGTGTAAGACACTTTTTGACCCTGACCGATCTCTCACCCCAGGAACTGGAGCGCTTGATTCAACGAGCGATAGAGTTAAAACGCCGTCACCGAGCGGGCTTGGTTGACGAGCCGCTAAAAAACAAAGTGCTGGCGATGATTTTTGAGAAATCCTCAACCCGCACCCGAGTATCCTTTGAAGCGGGCATGACTCAGTTGGGCGGCAGTGCCATTTTCCTGTCACCACGGGACACTCAGCTGGGGCGCGGAGAGCCGCTACAGGACACCGCCAGAGTCCTGGCAGAAATGGTTGATGCAGTGATGATTCGCACCTTCTCGCATCAGGACATCGAAACCTATGCCAACCACTCCAGTATTCCAGTCATCAACGCCCTGACCGATGATTTCCACCCCTGCCAACTGCTTGCTGATGTGCAAACCTTTGTCGAGTGTCGTGGCAGTCTGCAGGGCAAAACGGTCACCTGGATCGGTGACGGCAACAATATGTGCAACTCCTATATCAAGGCTGCACGTCAGTTTGACTTCCAACTGCGTATTGCCTGCCCTGAAGGCTATGAGCCCTCTGCTCAGCTGCTACACGACCATGCGGACCGAGTCCAAGTAATTCGGGATCCTGAAGCCGCTGTAGATGGCGTGCAGCTGGTGGTCACCGATGTCTGGGCTTCCATGGGACAAGAGGAAGAGCAAGCCAAGCGAATCAAGGATTTCGCCGCTTATCAGGTTTCTCCGAGCTTAATGAATCGAGCTGCAAAAGATGCACTGTTCATGCACTGCTTGCCAGCGCATCGCGGCGAAGAAATCAGTGAAGACATGCTTGACGATCCAAGAGCTGTCGTCTGGCAGGAAGCCGGCAACCGACTGCATGCTCAAAAAGCACTACTAGAGTTTTTGATGGTTGGGCCACCGGCTCAATCAATCTGATGCTCGACAAAACCCGCACTCAAGTGCGGGTTTTGTGCATTAACAGCCCATCAATCGACTTGAGTGGCTTTTTGAGGGGCATAACCCACTCTAAAACCACCCCAGTGACGACCACGGAAATAAATCGGCACACACAGATCGTGAACAACTTCACCGGTATCGCGCTTATAGGTTTGCAATAACAGGGGCGCAGTATTGCCCGCGCAGCGACTGCCCACCCGGTCATTAAAAATACGTTTGCTGCGACTTTTGATCAGGTCAATTTCGGGATCACCACAAGGTGGATGGGCATACTCATCATTATGGGTCGGCACATAACCCTGGCGATCAAAAGCGATCGCATAAGAAAACCCTCCGGGCAAGGCGTTACGGAGTGGCTCCTGAATCGCTGGCAGGGTTTTGTCCATGAATCCATCAAAAGCCGTATGGTACTTCTGTGGATCGGTTCCCGCGACCGGCTGGTAATCAGGTTTGAACAGCGCGGTTTCTTGCACCTCACCCGACTGCAGCGCCTCCTCAAGCAGCGCTGTGACTTGATCAGCGGCTTCTCGAGCCAGAGCATAGGCCTGCTGGTGCAGCGATGCTGACTGCTGGGTTGCTAATTCAGCATTGATAGACTCGGCCACCTCCATCAACTGGTGAGCCTCAACGGCCAGACGGTGCATGTCTCCGTTACCATCACTGATCTGGGTGCTGAGGCTGGAGAGGTCGGTTGCGATTTGCTGCACATGCTGGTGGCTATCCGACACCGCACTGGCGATGGTATTGATTTGCTGACCGACCTCCTCAAACTGGGTCGCCATGGATTCCAGCCGACCGCCGACCGACTCAACCGCTGTTGCGCCACCGGCAACCTGTTTCATCAGATGGCCAATGCTTTCAACCACCTCATGGGTACTTTTTTGGATTTCACCGACGATTTCTTCCACCTTGTGCGTGGATTCGGAAGTGCGACTTGCCAGGTTGCGTACTTCATCGGCAACCACTGCAAACCCTCGTCCGTGCTCACCGGCGCGCGCGGCCTCAATGGCTGCGTTCAACGCCAGCAGGTTGGTTTGCTCAGCAATGCCTTCGATCACCTGGGTGACTTCCTGAATGCTTTGGCTTTTCTCGTTGAGCAGGCCGATTAGCTCCAGAGCCGTTTCTGATCGAGACGACAGGTCGCGCATATCCTTACGCAAGCCAGACAAAGCATCACGACTATGAAAGCTGTCATCGCGGGCCTGCTCAGCCATGTCAGCAACACTGGCTGCATTCGTCGACACCTGCTCAACCGCAACAGCGATCGACTCCATGGCTCGGCTGATGTTAGCAACCGCCTCCTCCTGCCAATCAAGACGCTTATCCATCACATCCGCATGGTGTGCCACTTCTGCAGTTGAGATTGCCGTTCGACTGGCTTTGGATTCCAGGCTCATCGCCATTCTTTTCAATGCCAGATAGTCGGCTTCAAGAGGAGATAAAGTGGATTCAGACAACAACTCCAGCGCCTGGGCATCGCCTTGATGAATGCGCTGTAAATCAGCACTAGTGACACCCGCACTCTCAGCGTGAAGTGGCAAGCTCAATAATGCAGCCGCCAATAACAGCAGGAAGGTCGCACTGGACAAGACCACGACCTGGTCCACGCCACCCCACCAAAAGAGCACAATGGCCAATAACAGCAGCCCCCAACCAAGCAGCCGAATTTGAACATTCATTGTCTGTTTCCTTTAAGCAGTGCTTCACTTGTTTTTTTTATCGAATTCCAACCTTAACCCCAGGCGTGAACACTGGCAAGCCCCAAAAAAAAGGTTTATTAACGCGAAGCCGACTGATTTAACCACTGCCTGACTACTGCATCCCAGCCAGCAAGATCAACCTCCAACTGCCCTTCTCGCCACCAGATCACAAAACTGGCAGACCCCCACTCCAGGGCAAACACATCTTGTGGAAGTGATTCTACCCAGGCCCAAAAGTCTAACTGCTGGGCTTCGGGTAAAGGATGATCTCGCCCGTTCAGTTGGCGCCAGCCGGGCACACACTCGGTCAACCCTGCCGCTTGCGGGAGGTCCGCTTTCAGCCAGCAGTAGTAGCCAGGCAAAGGCGGAGCATCAGGGGCTCGCAGCCAACGATAAGCGACGCCGGGTATGCGAACCTGCTCATCCAGCTTCAAAGGCGTTAGTGCGACCTTGATGCCCAGTTGGCGCGCAACTTCGCGCAGACGAACCAGGCGCTGATGTCTCGGGCTGGGTTTCAACCAGCTCAAGGGGGCCAAAACCAGGACCGCGCCCAGTAATATCCAAACCCATCCAGGCATGTTTCACTCCACTGTAGAAAACTTGATAAGGTTACCGGTTTTAACCCGCACACAGACAGGCTATAGTAAGATCATCACGACCCATCAAAGGATGACATCATGAGCAACGAGTACAGCAATATTCTGGTCGCCATCGACCTATCCGATGAGTCTCGCCAGGTCTTACAACGTGCGAAGGAAATTGCGGCACGTAACGGACAGGCAAAGCTCTCTGTGATCCACACTTTAGAGCCACTTGGTTTTGCCTATGGTGGCGACGTTCCAATGGATCTGACCAGCATCCAGGATCAGCTTGATGAGCATGCACGCAAACGTCTTGCAGAACTTCTTGAAGGGGTCGATATTCCACAAGAACGCCAGCATATTCTCGTCGGCATGCCTGACTCAGAAGCCCATCGCCTGGCCGAAGAAGAGCAGATGGATCTGATCGTGGTTGGCAGTCACGGTCGTCACGGCCTGCAACTACTGCTCGGTTCAGTGTCCAGCGGCGTGCTACATGGCGCCCCTTGTGATGTACTTGCCGTCAGAGTCGGCAAGTAGCCCCCCCCCAAGAAGACTCGGCTACCTGAAGTAGCCGAGTTCAATCAATCAGACTGGAGTCAGCAGCAGCACTTTTTCATCCGCTGCCAGCAAGCCCGCTATACCTGCCAGCAGCTGAGCACGCTGATCGGACTTTTCCCACTGCTGCCATGCCGACAGGCTGCTCCAAAGGGTGATGATCACACGATGGTTAGGACGTTCAATATCCCGCAAGGATTCCCCGGAAATATAGCCAGGAAAAGCCATACAGCCCTGTAGCAAAGATTTGGAAGCCGCCTGATACTCCGCCTCCAGCCCCTCCAGCAGATGACGCTCTATCAAAACCTTGATCATATCTCTTCCTTCAGCTTGTTTTCATTCAGTAGATACCAGAGAATAAACAAGAGTTTATGCCTTAATTTTCGATTTGACCAGAGTCCTGCATGCCAACACCACCCACACATCAAACCCATTTAGATACCAGTGGACTCTACTGCCCTGAGCCCATCATGCTGCTCCATGGACACATGGATCAACTTGATGCCGGGCAAATCCTGCTGTTGACCGCCACCGACCCCGCCAGTGTACGGGATGTGAACAAGTTCTGTCATTTTCTGGGGCATGCGCTTGTTCACCAACAAACCGCTGAGGCCCCGTTTCAATTCTGGATTCAAAAAAAACCAACCTGAGCAGGCTGACTGTCGTTGCATGCCATTTTAGGCAACCTCAGAAAGCATTTTATTGGCTTCAACCTGACTGACCATCCAGATTTGATTCAAGCGCTCCACCACTTTGGGCGAGGCTTCAGAGAGGCGCGCCTGCTCAAAAGCAAACAGCAAATCCAGCATCTTGCCTAAACGCCCCTCACGGGCAATCAAGGCACCTTTCAGCAGAGGCGACAAGGGAAGCTCATTGACCAGCTCAGGCAATGACATGTTCATCAACAAATCCATGCCAGACATTAGGCCAGCCATGAAAGCAGTTCTTGGATCTAAGCCCCGCACCCCCTCTGCCAGCTTTTCACACATACAGGCTCGAGTCAGAATCTGCGGCAACAACAGGCGATTACAGGGACCGTTATGAGCCAGCATCACGGTGGTCACGATACTGCGAATCCGGTTGATCCCCAACAGACTTAAAGCCTGACTGATGGTGGTCACTTCCGTCAGGCGTCGAAACAAAGCCGAGTTGGTGTATTTCAGCAACAGGAAAGTCAGATGGGGATCCTGGACGATCAGGGACTCGAGTTGGCGATAGTCTGGCTCATCCTGCTGCAGCTCTGCCAGAATTCGCAGCTGAGCACTTTGATTATTCTGTCGCTGTCTTGAAGTCGCTGCCCGCACCTCGGCACGCGCATAAAAATACCCTTGGAAATACTCAAAACCCAGTTCACGAAAATGGCGGAAAGTCTCTAAATCCTCGACCCGCTCTGCTAGCAGGGTCAAGCCTGAGCGCTGATAACGCTCAATGTCCTCAATTCTAAAAGGCTGAGAGATATCGACCTTGATGATATTGGCTAGTGCCAATAAAGGCTCGGTCTCAGCGTTGAGCACAAAGTCATCCAGAGCAACTTGAAAACCGCGCTGGCGTATCTCAGTCAGGGCGTTAAGGATTTCCGGCTCACCACGCACACTTTCCAGAACTTCGACCACCACCTGATCAGGATGAGGGGGCAGCAAATCGGGTTTGAGCAGCCAATCGCGCGGGGCATTAAAAAACAACTTGCGAGAACCAACCAACTGCTCAAGGCCATGCTCATAAAAGGCTGCATTACACACTCTCGCAGTCGCCTGCACAGCATCATCAACCTGAGCAAACTGGGCGGTAACAGAGGAACGATACAAAAGCTCGTCAGCCACATGGAACATCTGGCCGTCACAAATCGGTTGCAGCGCAATACAGTAGTTATTATCTGTCACACCATCACCAAGCGCTTTA
>SKHR01000176.1 GCA_007116865.1 Marinospirillum sp.
GCCGGTTGTTTGCGTTTTTCTAATAAAGGGGGAAAGAACTCATAAATCTTTTCCAGCATGCGACGCGTGGTTTCGGGTTTGATATAGGCGCCCATCTCCAGGTTTTCTTCTACTGTCATGCTGGGGAAGATGTTTTTTTCCTGGGGAATAAAACCCATGCCAAGGTGGACCAGCTCATTGGGAGGCAGATTGGCAATCGACTGGCCGCGCAGCTGAATATCCCCTTCATTGACTTGTACCAGACCAAAAATCGCCTTCAGCATCGTTGACTTGCCCGCGCCATTAGGCCCAACAATGACGCCGATATCTTCCTTTTCGATCGCCATGTCCACGCCCTTGAGGATATTCATTCCTCCATAGCCGCCTTGGACCTGGGTTGCTTCAAGTAACGCCATAAGGTTATTTCTCCAGACTAAGCATCAAGCGCGTTGCCAAAATAAGCTTCGACAACCTCAGGATTATTGCGCACCTCATCAATGGTGCCCTGCATCATGACCTGCCCCTGCGCCAGCACGATCACCGGATCGCACAACTCAGCGATCATGTCCATATCGTGCTCGATCACTAAGAAGGTATAGCCCATCTCTTGATTGAGGCGCTGAATATTCCGCACCAGATCTACCAGCAGGGTGCGGTTGACCCCGGCAGCGATCTCATCCAGCAGCACCACCTTGGCATCCGTCATCATGGTGCGACCCAGCTCAAGGAGTTTTTTCTGACCACCGGACAGGTTGCCGGCCAGCTCATTTTTCACGTGCGCCAGATTGATGAACTCAATCACTTCCAGAGCACGCTGACGCACCTCAGCCTCTTGATCTCGAACCAGAGAAGGGCGCAACCAGGTACTCAACAGGTTTTCCCCATCCTGACGTGGCGGCACCATCATCAGGTTTTCCAATGCAGTCATATGGGAAAATTCATGCGCTATCTGAAAGGTGCGTAGCAAACCACGATGGAACAGGGCGTCTGGAGTCTCATGAGTGATATCCTCACCATCCATCAAGACCTGCCCTGAATCTTCAGCCAGCGTACCGGCAATGATATTAAACAGTGTGCTTTTGCCTGCCCCATTAGGACCAATCATGCCCGTCACTGACCCCTTGGCCACTTCGATGGAACAGTTATTGATCACCTGCAAGCCACCAAAAGCTTTGCTGACATTTTTGACTTCTATGATCGGCCTCATCCTACCCCCGGTCTCACGGCTGACTGGCACCCGATTCAAACAAAGGTCTTATTGTATCCAGATCAACAAAGCCTTAACAACCAAACACCGCCTATTTTCTACAACTTTTAGACAATTTTTATGCAAGGGTTGTGCCGATCAAGGGATGCGCATCAGGATAGATGAGTCGTGTTGGCAATTGGTGGGTGGTACAGGGTTCGAACCTGTGACCCCCAGCTTGTAAGGCTGGTGCTCTCCCAGCTGAGCTAACCACCCGAGGACTGTGACTGGCGGACCGGACGGGACTCGAACCCGCGACCTCCGGCGTGACAGGCCGGCATTCTAACCAACTGAACTACCGGTCCGCATTCACAAATCTGTAGAGGGGTACAACTGACGTTACAAGTGGCGGACCGGACGGGACTCGAACCCGCGACCTCCGGCGTGACAGGCCGGCATTCTAACCAACTGAACTACCGGTCCGCATTGTAACAACATGACATTGACATCTCATGCAAAAATGGTGGGTGGTACAGGGTTCGAACCTGTGACCCCCAGCTTGTAAGGCTGGTGCTCTCCCAGCTGAGCTAACCACCCGGTCATGTGGCTGCGCATTCTACCGTCTTTTTTTAACCTGTCAACGGCCTTTGGCGTTTTTTGTCCGACAAACCGCCATGGAACTCTCAAGGCAAACTCGGGTCACAAAGATCACTGCGCCTCAAGGTTACTAAATTGTTTCTTCGACTTGTCAGGTTCTCGATTCATCTACGCAACTTTAGTCGCATAGCCCTGCTGGGTCAGGCAAGCAGGGCTTCAACTATCAGTGTTTTTTAACACAAATCAAAACTATTTATTCGCTAGAACCCCATAAAACCGCTTAGCTTCTTTTATGTCGTTATAACCTCAGGTTAGAATGGCACGAATCCATTGACGTGTATCATGGCTGAAAAAAACCGGCTCCGTGAAACTTGTCAGCGGATTCATCCAACTTAACTGCTGTAATGGGAACCTGACATGAGCACAGCAATTGAACACCCTACTTATAATTACAAAGTAGTCAGGCAGTTCGCCATCATGACTGTGGTCTGGGGTATCGTCGGCATGCTTGTCGGCGTACTGATCGCGGCTCAACTGGCGTGGCCTGTACTAAACTTTGACCTTCCATGGACGACCTTCGGGCGTCTCCGTCCCTTGCACACCAATGCGGTCATTTTTGCATTTGGTGGCTCGGCCCTGTTTGCCACCTCCTACTATGTGGTGCAGCGTACCTGTCAGACTCGCTTGATCTCTGACGGTCTTGCCGCATTCACCTTCTGGGGATGGCAATTAATCATTGTCCTGGCTGCAATCACTCTGCCGCTGGGCTTTACCCAAGGTAAAGAATACGCTGAGCTGATTTGGCCGATCGATATTCTGATCGCCGTGGTCTGGGTTGTTTACGCGATAGTGTTCTTTGGAACGCTCTACATTCGCAAAACCTCCCACATCTACGTGGCCAACTGGTTCTATGCGGCCTTTATCCTGGCTGTTGCGATTCTGCACATTGTGAACAGCATGCAGATTCCTGTGACGCTGACCCTTGGCTACTCCATCTACTCCGGCGCGACGGATGCGATGGTTCAGTGGTGGTATGGTCACAACGCGGTCGGTTTCTTCTTGACCGCTGGTTTCTTGGGCATGATGTACTACTTCGTTCCTAAGCAAGCAGAGCGTCCTGTTTACTCTTACCGTCTGTCGATTGTTCACTTCTGGGCACTGATCTGTGTTTATATGTGGGCTGGTCCTCACCACCTGCATTACACCGCTCTGCCAGACTGGGCGCAATCCTTGGGCATGGTCATGTCTCTGATTCTGCTGGCTCCATCCTGGGGTGGTATGATCAACGGTATGATGACCCTGTCTGGTGCATGGCATAAGCTGCGCACTGACCCTGTTCTTCGCTTCCTGGTGGTTTCTCTGTCCTTCTACGGTATGTCTACCTTCGAAGGCCCGATGATGTCGATCAAAACCGTCAACGCCCTGTCTCACTACACTGACTGGACTATCGGTCACGTACACGCAGGTGCTTTGGGTTGGGTTGCGATGATCACCATCGGTTCTATTTACCACCTGATTCCTAAGCTGTTTGACAAAAAAGCCATGTACTCTGACAACCTGATCAACGTACATTTCTGGCTCTCAACAGTGGGCACCGTGCTCTACATCGTCTCTATGTGGGTCAACGGCGTTCTGCAAGGCCTCATGTGGCGTGCAGTCAACCCAGACGGCACTTTGATGTACACCTTCATTGAGTCCGTTGAGGCTAGCCATCCCGGCTTCGTTGTCCGCGTCATTGGTGGCGTCATGTGGCTGGTAGGTATGCTGCTGATGGCCTACAACGTTTACATGACTGTTGCGAGCAAGGCTGATTCAAAAGCCGCTGCTCAAGCAGCCTAAGCGAAGGGGTTATCTCAATGAAACATGAAGTGATTGAAAAGAATGTCGGCCTGATGGCCGTCCTGATCCTGGTTGTCATCAGCTTTGGTGGCTTGGCCGAGATCGTTCCCCTGTTCTTCCAGGAAGAAACTACCCAGCCAGTTGAAGGCTTAGAGCCGGTCAACGCCCTGGAACTGGAAGGACGTGACATTTATATCCGTGAAGGCTGCTACCTGTGCCACTCTCAGATGATCCGTCCTTTCCGGGCTGAAACTGAGCGTTATGGTCATTACTCTGTAGCGGGTGAGTTCATTTATGACCACCCCTTCCAGTGGGGCTCCAAGCGTACCGGTCCTGACTTGGCTCGCGTTGGCGGCCGCTACAGTGATGACTGGCACTATGCTCACATGTACAACCCACGTGATGTTGTTCCTGAGTCCATCATGCCCTCCTACCCCTGGCTGAACTACGCAACCCTTGATGGCCGTCATACCGCCACCAAGATGCAGCGCTTGAGAATGCTGGGTGTTCCTTACACTGATGAGGATATCGCCGGGGCTGCGGACATGGTTCGTGGAAAAACTGAAATGGATGCGCTGGTTGCTTACTTGCAGCAACTCGGCACTGTCCTGAAAGACACACGGTAAGGTTATGGATATCAACGTTTTTCGTGGGTTAATGTCGATTGTTTTGCTGTTTGCTTTCCTAGGCATTGTGTTCTGGGCCTACAGCAGCAATCAGAAAAAGCCCTTTGATGAGGCAGCAAACCTGCCTTTTGCAGACGAAAACGAAGACCAGCATAACCAGGATACAAGCTCATCACTGGAGAATAAAACGCATGACTAGCCAAGCCATGAGCGGCTTCTGGAGCCTGTGGATCATTGTACTGACACTCGGTACAATCGTGTTCTGCTGGTGGCTCCTTTATGCGAACCGCGAAAAAGAAAGTGTGACCGGTGACGTTCAAACCACTGGCCATGTAGCCGATGGTATTGAGGAATATGACAACCCCCTGCCCCGCTGGTGGTTCATCATGTTCGTTGTCACTTTGGTCTTTGGTATCGTTTACCTGATCCTCTATCCAGGACTGGGTAACTTCAAGGGTGTACTCGGCTGGACCCAGCAGGGCCAGTGGGAAAGAGAAATGGATCACGCAGAGGAGTTCTATGCGCCCATTTTCCAACAGTACGCTCAGTTTGACATCCCAACCTTGGCACGTGACCCTGAGGCCATGCAGGTTGCTGACCGTCTGTATCAGAATAACTGTGCAGTATGTCACGGTTCTTCTGCCCGCGGCGGTTACGGCTTCCCTAACCTGACCGATAACAACTGGCTGTATGGTGGTGACCCAGAAGTCATTCGCACCTCCATCTATGCCGGTCGTAACGGCTTGATGACCCCTTGGGTTGACATGCTGGGTGACCAGGGTGTGGATCAAATGGTGCATTACGTCATGAGACTATCTAGCCAGTCACATGATGCAGCCAAAGCTGATGCGGCGGCACCGATGTTCCAAGCGATCTGTGCCGCGTGTCACGGCGCTGAAGGCCAGGGCAGTGCAGCGATGGGCTTGAACGACATCGGCGCACCAGACCTGACTCGTAACATCTGGATGTACTTGCAGCCAGGCCAGGATCTGTACGACTCAATCGACTTCACTATTCGTCATGGTCGTAACGGTCTGATGCCTGCACAAGCACGTTATCTGGACTATGGTGTCGAGCTGCCTGCAAACTTCAGCAGCATGTCACCTGAAGAAAAAGCCAGAATCCTGCCTAAAGTGCATCTGGTCACTGCCTATATCTACAGCTTGAACCAATAAGGCTGTCTGATAGGAAAAAGGGGAATGCGGCAGCTCGTCGCATTCCCTTCCCTTTTTTTAAAGCGGATAGTTATCAGCTTAGATCAAAATTTTTTAAAGCCTTTGCGCTACTACGACAGAGGCTTTAAAAAATTAAACAACTCAAGAAGCTGAGTGGCTTAAAAACCAACTCAGCCACCCACTGCGCACTTTAGCACCACTAAAATGTCGCAGCTGACTCTGTCAGGATAATGTGAAGTGCTTAACTCTTTGACACCCGCTTGGTGAAGGCAATGACTGACAAGATTCCAACTAAAGATATCACCCCGAAAAAATCCAAATCTGAACGAGTTTCTCCCACGCTTGGAAACGTTGACGAGAAAGGCACGCTTTACGCCAGCCGCAAACACATTTACGTCAAGCGTGTGACTGGGGCCTTTAACCTGTTTCGTAAAGTCTCCAGCTGGATACTGCTACTCGCCTTCTTTTTTGGCGGCTTTGTGAACTACGGCGACCGCCAGGCTCTGCTTTTTGACCTGCCCAACCGCCAGTTCCATGTTTTTGGCACTACCTTCTTCCCTCATGACTTCATGCTGGTCGCCTGGCTGCTGATCGTATTAGCTTTTGTGCTTTTCTTTGTGACCAACTTTGTCGGGCGGGTCTGGTGTGGTTATGCCTGCCCTCAGTTTGTCTGGACCTGGCTGTACATCTGGGTTGAAGAAAAGACCGAGGGCACACCCAACCAGCGTCGCAAGCTTGACCAGCAACCCTGGAATGGTGAAAAAATTGCGCGCAAAGGTGCCAAGCATTTCATCTGGCTCTTATTAGCCATCGCCACTGCGGTGGCCTTTGTGGGTTACTTCTCGCCTATTCGCGATTTGCTTCCACGCATTGCCGCTTTTGATCTTGGCCCTTGGGAAACCTTTTGGCTGGGTTTCTTTGTTTTCTTTACCTACCTGTTTTCTGGTTGGCTGCGTGAGCAAGTCTGTATCTACATGTGCCCCTATGCTCGCTTCCAGGCGGTCATGTTCGATAAGGACACCCTCATTGTTTCTTACGATGAAAAACGCGGCGAACCACGCGGTCCTCGTAAAAAATCGACCAGCCTTGATGAAGCCAATCTGGGGCACTGTATCGACTGTGATATCTGTGTCCAGGTCTGCCCTGTCGGCATCGATATCCGCAATGGCCTGCAGTACGAATGTGTCACCTGTGCGGCCTGTGTGGATGCCTGCGACCAGGTCATGGACAAAATGGGTTATCCACGCGGCCTGATCCGCTACACCACAGAGGAAGAACTCGCCGGGCGTCAGACCAAAATCCTGCGTCCACGCCTGATCGGGTACTTCGCCGTACTCATGATCATGGTGATCGCCCTGTCGGTTGCCTTCAATAATCGCGTGCCCCTGGAGCTGGAGGTTCTGCGTGACCGTAATCAGCTACTACGTATGACGCCGGATGGGCAGATAGAAAACAGCTATCTGATTCGTATTGCGAATATGGATCAACGTGAGCACACCTATCAACTCAGCGTGGCCGGCGTAGAAGGTGTTGAGCTACAAGGCTCAGGTGTTTACACTCTGGGTGGCGGTGAAGTTCGACAGTTCCCGATTCAAATTCTTGGTGATCCGACATTGCTGCCACAGCAACTGCGCGCGATCAATTTGGAGCTGACCTTGCAATCAGAAACAGATGAGCGGATCAACCGTACCCGTGAATCCCGGTTTTTCATTCGAGAAGCGAGATAATGAAATTGACACAAACCAGTAGCACTTCGCCTTGGTATAAAGAACCTTGGTTTTTTCTGGCATTCACGCCAGCCGCTTTGGGGGTGGTCTTTGGCCTGACCATCCTCACCATTGGCCTGAACACCTTCGATGGCACGGTTCACGAGGATTACTACAAGGAAGGCCGGGCGATCAATCAGTCCTTTGATCGTGACCGCCACGCACGTGAACTGAACCTGCTCGCCAGCCTGCAGTTTGCCCAGGATCAGTTACATATGGATTTGTCCGGCCAGCTGTCAGTGTTTCCTGACCAACTGGTTGTGCTGATGGAAAACCCCACCCGTGCGGCCATGGATTTTGAAATTCCCTTGCAGCATCTGCGCGGCGGGCGCTATGTCGGCAACCTGCCCCAAAGCTTCGCAAATGAATGGGACATTAAAATCTATGGTCCTGAACGTGAGTGGCGTATTTACGGCCGTGGCAGCTTCCCCCGCGAAACGCCAGTGGTGCTCAGCCCCAGCCGGCGTTGATATTGGGTAACTTGCGGTTTTTGTATACAATCAAAAAGCAGCGACATTATGCCGCTGCTTTTTTTGTATATTGCCCTAACTGAGGAATATCGATGTCTTTACCAGCCTGCTTTCATTGTGGTGAACCGGTTCCCTCCAATAGCCCCTACCAGGTTGAATTTAAAGGGGTCGTTGAGCGCCTCTGTTGCCCAGGTTGTGAGGCCGTTTCTCATGCCATCATTCATGGCGGCCTGGAAAGCTATTACAAGTTCCGTACTGAACTTCCGCCCCGCCCTGAACTGACTGAGGCCGAACTGGCGGAGCTTCAGGTGTACGATGCCCCGGAGCTACTCAAAGAGTTTGTTCACATTGATGAAGAGGGCAACGCAGAAGCCACCCTGGCCATTGACGGCATCACCTGTGCAGCTTGTGCCTGGCTGATCGAACATCAGGTCAACAACCTGGAAGGTGTGAAACGAACCGCTGTTAACCTGAGTGCGCAGCGAGCGGTTTTACGCTGGGACATCAATACACTCCCCTTTAGCAAGCTGCTGACCGAATTTAAAACCATCGGTTATACCGCTCTTCCTTGGCAGCCTGATGAACAGCAGCAAAAGCTGCAA
>SKHR01000025.1 GCA_007116865.1 Marinospirillum sp.
AGCCTAATAGGTGGCTGGCCATTTCGCAGCGCTGTTGCAGATCCGCCTTATCCTGACCACCTAAGTGGAGTAGAGCGTAGCGATAACTTTGCAGCCACTTGAAATCCCGAGCAATGGAAGCCCGCGATTTGGGCTGCAAAAACACCAGTGCATCGTTAAAGTCGGCCTTTAATTGGTTCAGCTGAGTTTCGCTGGGCATTTGTTTTGGGCAGTCTGCCCAGGAAAAAGCTCGATAAACAAAGCTGGCCGCAGCTCCTGCAGTTGGCTTAAGCTGTGGCAGGTTGGCCGGATCTGTCCCTTGGGCCAGGGCTAGAGAAATTGCATGTAGATCAACGCCAAGGACCCGTCGATAGAGATCGGAGTACTGTGAAGCCATGCGTGGATTGAATTCAATCACAAAGAGCCGATCGGTGCTTTCCTGATAGAAAAACTCCATATTAAATAAACCGTGTGAAAACCCAACGGCCTGTAAAAAGGCTTGCGCTATTGCTTGGGCGCGTGCCTGTATTGCGGCGGGTAAGCGTGTAGGCAGTTGGTGACGCATAAAGGCCTGAGTGTTGGGGTACATGATGGCATCAACAACGCCGATGGCCGTCATTTGCTGGTTGAACACATAACCATCCAGATTGAACTGCTGAGCCTGAATCGGTTGTTCCAGCAGCATTCGGTGTGCGCTGGTGGGTTGGTTCAAACGTTGTTGGGCTAGGCGTTCAAAGGGCTCAACCAGATGACGAATGATCCAGAGTTCAAGCGGTTTGAAACGCAGGTGTTCTGCCAGCGTTTTTTGATCAGGCACTTCGCGAGCGAGTACGGAAAAAGCCGCTTTGACCGGTTTAACAAAAACCGGGTAGCTGAGATGATCGGGTAGCGGCTGGTTGTATGCGACATCAAGCAGTTGAAATTCGACACAGGCCTCGGGCGCGACCTGCTGCAAAATTTGTCGTGCGTGGTGTTTATGCTGACAGGCCAGGATGGCCTCAACCGGCGTGCCTGGCCAGTTCATTTTTTCTGCCAGTAACGCAGCACATAACGCACCAAACTGTTCGTGGTTGGAGGCCACTCCAGTCCAGCCTTTGCGTTTCGCTTGACGAGCCAGCCGGTTGACCCAGGCTTGTGGATCAAACCAGGCTAAGCGCAGATTACTGGGAAAGGAAAACAGATCAAAGCCGGCTTCATCGATGACAATTCCGGCATCTCGAGCGGCCTGCTCATAACCAACGGCATCCCAGTCATGGTTGAACAGAATCAGTGGTCTGTCGGTACTCATGGGTTTTGACGACCAATGCCTCGCATGTGCGCCGGAATCCAGCGGCGTTCTGCCAGTTCAAATACGAGTTCAGTGGTGATCGCCATGAGTGCCGCAGGAATTGCTCCATAAAGCACCAGGGTGTGGTCATTCAGTGCCAGCCCGGTGACGATCGGCTCACCCAGACCACCCGCCCCGATGAAGGCGGCCAGGGTTGCCGTGCCAATATTGATGATCGCAGCGGTTTTGATCCCAGTGAGCATGTTCGGTGCAGCCAGCGGCAGCAGAATATGTTTGAGCTGCTCACGCCGAGTCATGCCCATGCCCTGGCTGACCTGAACCAGTAGCGGGTTGACGGTCAATAGCGAGGTGATGGCTGCTCGCACTATCGGTAGTAAAGAATAAAGAAACAGCGCAATGATGGCGGGCAAAAAGCCGATGCCGAACAAGGGGATCATCAATGCGAGCAGAGCAATGGAGGGAATGGTTTGCAGCAGTCCGGCAATGTACAGCACTGACCGGGAAATGCGTCGTGACTTGTACACCAAGATGGCCAGGGGCAGGCCAATCACACAAGCCAGGCCCAGCGCGATCAGGGTCAGCTGTAAATGTTGCAGCAGGTTGATACCTAAACGGTCCCACTTGCGTGTGCTGAACTCACGTTCTGTCGCATCAGTCAGCAGGCCTTCTTCGCGTAAAAAGCGGTCGGCGGCCTGTGCAAAGCTGGCCTGTTGAGTCGAAACCAGGGCGTTGAGCGCTTGCATCCGAGGCTCATCAATTCGTCCAGCCAGCTCGGCCAGACTGCGTTTGGCGGCTTCAGGCAAGCTGGAATGAACCAGGGGAAGCGCAAGATACTGGGGGAAATAATTCAGGTCGTCTTCAAGCAGTAGCAGATTGAAGCGGTCTAAATCCCCATCGGTTGCGTAGGCATCGGTGATATCAATGCGTCCGGCATTGATTGCTTCATAAGCCAGCCCGTGTTCGATACCTCTGGGGTTGTGCGGTAACTGGTAACGTTCGCGCAGGCCGGGCCAGCCATCGTTACGCTGAACAAACTCATGTGACAGTCCTAACCGTAGTTGAGGATGCTCGGCCAAATCACTGATGCGTGAGATGCCCAGCGCTTCAGCTTGCGCCTGTTTGAGCGCCATCGCGTAGGTGTTGTTAAAGCCGAGAGAGGGCAGGGCAACAAGGTTCAGGGGCGCTAGATGCGAGTTGATCTGATCCAGAGGCGGGGTGGAATCCAGGTTTAATATGCTCAGCGCCAGAGTGCCGGTGTATTCGGGATAGAGATCAATATCACCGCTCAGCAGCGCTTGATAAGCCACTGAAGTGCTGCCTAAGCCGAGCTGACGGCGCACAGTGAAGCCATCGGCTTCCAGCTTTTGTGCAAAAATCTCACCCAGCAGACGGCCTTCGCTATCCATTTTGGAGCCAAGGGTCAGTGTTTGTGCACCAATCAGGCTGCTAAATACCAGTAGCCCTATCAGGCTGGCAATTTTTCTAAACATCATCTGGCCTCCAGCAGTCGAGCGACCTGGGCATTGGCCGGGTGATTCATGATCTGCTCCGGTGTATCGGCCTGAAGCACAATGCCCGGATCCATCACCACCATGAAGTCGGCCAGCTTGGCGGCCTCTTGCATGTCATGGGTGACTAGAACCACTGAACGAGGCTCTGCGGCTTGCATGGCCTGAAAACGAGCGTGCACATCAACACGGGTGATCGGATCGACGGCGGAAAAAGCCTCATCCAGCAATAACAGCGGGGGGTCGAGCATCATGGCGCGGCATAACCCGACTCTTTGCGCCTGGCCACCTGAAATCTCATGTGGATAGCGGGTCAGCAGGGCGGGGTCGAGATACATGAAGTTAAACAGCTTGTGAATCCGCTGGGTGATGGCGTCCTGCGACCAGTGTTCCAGTCGCGCCATCAGGCTGATGTTATCGAAGAGGTTCAGGTGTGGAAACAGCGCGATCCCTTGAACGGCATAGCCCATTTTGCGGCGCAGCCTGGGGAGGTCCTGATAATCGATGGGCTCACCTAACACCTTGACCTGGCCCGCGTCAGGGCGAGCAAGCCCATTGATCAGCTGCAATAACGTCGACTTACCACAACCACTGGCACCGACCAGCGCAGTCACGGCATTGACCGGCAACGCCAGATCAATGCCTTCAAATAAACGCTGGTTGGCAAAGCCCTTTTCCAGCTGAATGAATTCTACACAGTGTTCAGTCATGCTGGTGTCCTTTTAAAGGATGAGTTTACACCACGCGCATGCCCGGTTGCGCGCCACTATGGGGTTCGAGCAGGTAAATGCCGTCTCCATCTCCTGCGGCCAGAACCATGCCTTCAGAAAGCCCGAACTTCATTTGTCTGGGTGCCAGGTTGGCGACCATCACGGTGAGTTTGCCTTCCAGGTCTTCGGGCTGGTAGGCACTTTTGATGCCGGAAAACACTGTGCGGGTTTCTCCACCGAGATCCAGTGTCAGCTTTAACAGCTTGTTGGCTTTGGGAACGGCTTCGCAACGAACAATGCGGGCGATGCGCAGATCAACCTTGATAAAGTCATCAAACTGGATTTCTGCGGCAATCGGGTCGGTTTGCAAGGGGCCGGGTTCGGCACCGGGGTTGCTGCTGACACTGGCCTGCTTGAGCGCCATCTCTTTTTCGGCGTCGGCTTTGCTGGCCTCCAGCAGTGCCTCGACCTGGGTGTTTTCAACCCGGTTGATCAAGGGCTTGAAGGGGGCGATCGCATGGTTTTGCAGGGGTGTCTGGCTGGTTTCCCAGGTCAGTTGGTCGACCTGCAAGAACTGACACACCTGCTCGGCCATTTGCGGTAAAACCGGAGCCAGATAGGTCATCAGCACCTTGAACAGGTTGATGCCGGTGGTGCAAATGGCCTGCACTTCTGCCTGACGGGTTTCGTCCTTCGCCAACACCCAGGGGGCTTGGTCATTGATCCAGGTGTTGGCTTCATCGGCCAGATCCATGATTTGACGGATGGCACGGCCATATTCGCGGCGCTCATAATCGGCGGCGATGTTTTCACCGGCAGCAGCAAACTGCTGATATAACTCGGGGTTCTTCATCTCGCCCAGTTGTCCGCCGCCTTTTTTGATAAAGCCGGCACAGCGGCTGGCGATGTTCACCAGTTTGCCAACCAGATCGGAGTTGACGCGAAATACAAAGTCTTCAAGGTTCAAATCCAGGTCATCTACGCGACCGGTCAGCTTGGCCGCAAAGTAGTAGCGCAGGTACTCGGGATTGAGGTGGTCCAGATAGGTGCGCGCCTTGATAAAGGTGCCGCGCGATTTGGACATCTTGGCACCATTGACGGTGACAAACCCGTGGCAATAGACGCTGGTGGGTGTACGGAAACCGGCACCAGAGAGCATGGCTGGCCAAAACAAAGCATGGAAGTTGACGATATCCTTGCCGATGAAGTGGTATACCTCATGGGCGGAATCCGGCTTCCAGTAATCATCAAAATCCAGATCATCACGCTGCGCACAGAGGTTTTTAAAGCTGGCCAGGTAGCCGATAGGGGCGTCCAGCCAGACATAAAAATACTTGCCTGGCGCATCAGGGATTTCAAAACCAAAATAAGGCGCATCACGGGAAATATCCCAGGCTTGTAGCCCGGCACCCAGCCACTCTTTAAGTTTGTTGGCGATTTGTTCTTGCAAACGACCGGTTTGCGTCCAGTCCTGTAAAAATTCAGCAAAGTCCTGAAGGCGGAAAAAATAATGCTCAGAGGACTTCATCACCGGGGTGGCACCCGAAATGGCTGAGCGTGGATCAATCAGTTCTGCCGGGCTGTAGGTCGCACCGCATTTTTCACAGTTATCTCCATACTGATCCTCGGCCTGACATTTGGGACAGGTGCCTTTAATAAAACGATCCGCCAGGAAAAGGCCTTTTTCCGAGTCAAACATCTGCTCGACTTCTTTAACCGCAATGTGGCCTTTTTCACGCAGGCGGGTGTAGATCAGTTCAGAAAAATAACGGTTTTCTTCTGAGTGGGTGGAATAGTAGTTATCAAAGTGAACGTGAAAGCCTTTAAAATCTTCATGGTGTTCTTGTCGAACCCGGTCAATCAACTGCTCAGAGGTGATGCCTTCCTGTTCTGCACGCAGCATGATCGCGGTGCCATGGGCATCGTCCGCACACACATAGGTGCATGAGTGGCCCCGACTTTGTTGAAAGCGGGTCCAAATATCCGTTTGAATATATTCCAGCATATGGCCAAGATGGATTGGGCCGTTGGCATAGGGCAGGGCGCTGGTGACCAGAATTTGACGTGGTGTGGACATGAGGTGCAGAGTCTCTGTAATCAATGAAAAGTCAGTGAAAGCAATATTCGATCTATCTTAACGATTTTCGCTTTTGCATGCATCCGCTGACCTCTGAATAGGAACAAAGAATGATCCGAACCGCGAACCCGGAAGACTGGTCTCAAATCTGGCCGATTTTTAAAGCGATTGCTCAAGCAGGCGAAACCTATGCTTATCCACGCGATATCACCGAAGAGGCCGCCTTGCAGGTATGGATGCAACAGCCCCGTAGAACTTTTGTGTATGAAAAAGAAGCACAAATTCTAGGTACCTACTATCTTAAAACTAATCAGCAAGGGCCCGGCAGCCATGTGTGTAACTGTGGATATATGGTGGCTGAGTTTGCTCGTGGTCAGGGCATTGCCTCGGCTTTGTGTGAACACTCCATTCAGCAGGCACGAAGTTTAGGCTATTTGGCCATGCAGTATAACTTTGTGGCTTCAACCAACGAAGAGGCGGTGCGCTTGTGGCAAAAAATGGGTTTCTCAATCGTGGGGCGACTGCCGAAGGCATTTCGTCACCCGCACAAGGGTTTGGTGGATGCCTTGGTCATGTATCAGTGGCTGGATCGCTAATCAGCGATATGTGGATAGGCAAAAGTCGGGCTTGCATTGCTGTAGCGGCAATGAAAATATACATCGAATAATGATAATTAAATAGACGAAACCCAACAGAACAATAACACGGTCTGACATGAGGAAATCGAGATGCTAAAGCGCTTGAAAATTGGTCAGCGGATCATGGCTGGCTTCATCTCTGTTTTATTAGGTGTGGTGTTGGTGATTGCCTGGGTTGTGGTTCAGCAAATCCAGGCCATCATTCATGAAGCAGAAGAACGTGAGCTACGTGCTTTGCATCAGCAGGTGGTTGACTCTATTGCCGATGAAGCGCGTATCGGCACAGCGCTTGCGGGTGCTGTTGCAACGCTTGAAGAGGTCACGCACGCATTTGCTGCCAGAGACCGCCAGACTTTGATCGACCTATTGGTGCCGATGAATGACTATCTGGTGCGTGAGTATGCCGTTGAGCAGTTTCAGTTTCACACCCCTCCAGCGACTTCCTTTTTGAGATTGCACCGCCTTGACCGCTATGGCGACGACCTGTCAGGTTTTCGTCATACGGTTGTAGAAACCAATGCCAGTCAAATACCTGTGTCTGGCCTGGAGCTGGGTGTGGCCGGGTTAGGTATTCGCGGCGTCGTGCCGGTTTATCACCGCCAGCAGCACATCGGTTCGGTCGAGTTTGGCATGAGCTTCGGTCAACCTTTCTTTGATCGGATTCAGGCCGCCAGCCCGGAAGAGCAGGGTTTACAGCTGGCGTTACACCGACTCACACCGGACGGAGTACTTGAAACCTTTGCCTCGACCTGGCAAGAAGGAAAGATGTTGCCCCTGGCTCAGCTCACCGCCGCACTGGGTGGTCAGCAAATGGATCATCGTCGTTTAGGCACTCAGGCTTCTGCTGTTTACGCTGCCCCCGTTCATGATTATCGGGGCGAGGTTCTGGGCGTGTTAGAGGTTGCCGTGGACCGCAGTTATTACGCCTCTGCAATGGCGACAGCACAGGCGACGGTGCTGGGTGTCGGTGCACTGGCTCTCTTAATTGCTTTGATCATTGCCTGGATGGTTGGCCAGACCATTGTTCGTCCCTTGCGCTCCACCGTTCATGCAATGCGTGATATCGCTGAGGGTGAAGGCGACCTGACGCGCCGCCTGGATATCAGTGGACGTGATGAACTCAGCGAGCTTTCAGGCGCCTTCAATCAATTTGCCCAGCGGGTTCAGGAGACGGTCTCTCAGGTAGCCTCTTCAACTGAACAGTTGTCAGCTGCAGCCGAAGAAATGTCGTCTATCACTGCTGAAACCAACGAAAACAACCAGCGTGAACGGGAAGAGGTTGAGCAGGTGGTGACGGCCATGAATGAAATGACTGCTACAGTTCAAGAAGTGGCGCGCAATGCTGAAACCGCGGCAACCTCGGCTAGAGAAGCTGACAACCAGGCAATGGCGGGCAGTCAGGTGGTCACCCGCACCATTGAAGGCATCGGCAGTATGACCGATGACATCAAGAAAACCGCTTCAGTGATCGAGCTGCTGGGTGAAGACATCGAAAACATTACCAGCGTGCTGGATGTGATTCGTGGCATCGCCGAGCAGACCAACCTGCTGGCACTGAATGCCGCTATCGAAGCTGCGCGAGCGGGAGAAGCAGGGCGAGGTTTTGCTGTTGTGGCTGACGAAGTACGCACACTGGCCAGCCGCACCCAGGAGTCCACTGAAGAAATTGAAAAAATGATCAGTAGCTTGCAAGCGCGTGCGCACGAGGCCGTTGATTCGATGAAAGGCAGCCGCAAAAACGCCCAGCAAATGGTCGAGGAAGCGGGCAGTGTCTCCACCGCGCTGGAGTCGATTGTTGCCGCGATACGCCAAATTAGTGAGATGAACGATCAGATTGCCTCGGCCGCTGAAGAGCAGAGTTCAGTCGCAGATGAAATCAATCGTAACATCATTGGTATCAATGAGATCTCTGAGCAGGCTGCGGTGGGTGCAGAGCAGACCAACACTGCCGGTCAACAGCTAGCCGAGCTGGCAGCAGATTTGCAGGCAATGATCAATCGCTTCAAATACTGAC
>SKHR01000122.1 GCA_007116865.1 Marinospirillum sp.
CGCTATCCCTCCCCGGCCTAGAAGTCCGGGGTATCTCGCGCAAGACAGATGAGCGAAGCCCAAGTCAATGAGATCAAGGTGCTCAAGCTGAGCTTGCACGAAAGACTGGTTGGATACTTGGCTGGCTTTCAAGGCGGCAGAAATGTGCTGAGTTTTGCCGATGAATTCAAGCGCGATGCAAGCCGCCCTACATTAAGTTTGATTACCCACCCAGCCTTTCCTCATGCTGAAAAAATCATGTCTGAACCCTGGGCAAGAAACCAAAGATTGCATCCTACGCTGTCCAATTTACTGCCAGAGGGATCCTTGCGGGAGTTGGTTGCGCAAGGGCTCAAAGTTCACGTCGACAACGAGTTCCATATCCTCTCGTATTTGGGTGCTGACCTCCCTGGTGCTTTGGTTGCTGAGCCGATGGAACCTGACGATGTTCCAGATAGTATTCTCAATACTCACGGCAAAGCGCGTGCAATCAGGTTTGACGCAGTATCACCAGACAATAAATTTTCATTGGCTGGTGTCCAGATGAAATTTTCCATGAAGGAAAAGGATGGGCGCTACAATCTTTCCAAGGGCGATGTCTTGGGAGATTGGATAGTAAAGACCCCTTCCACCAAGCATAAAGACGTGCCTGTGAACGAATTCACCGCAATGAAACTTGCGGAATTAGTGGGTGTTGATATTCCAGAGATCAAGCTGGTTGAGTTGAATAAACTCGACAACCTGCCTCAAATAAACCTGCCCGATGAAAAGCTAGCCTTCGCAATCAAGCGTTTTGATCGCAACGATGATGTGCGCATCCACATGGAAGACTTTGCCCAGGCACTGGTTAAGTATGCCCATGAAAAATACAGCTCAGCGAACTACGAGCAAATTGGCCGGGTTATTTATGGCTATTCTGGTGACGGCTTGGCCGATGCTCAACAGTTCGCCAGGCGATTGCTGGTTAACATCCTTCTTGCCAACGGTGATGCGCATCTAAAAAACTGGAGTTTGATTTATTCAGATAAACTCACACCAAGGCTTTCACCAGCCTACGATATCGTTACCACGAGCGCATATATCGATGGTGAACGGAGTTACGCACTGAATTTAGGAAAGACTAAAGACTGGTATCACGTCTCAATGGCAAATTTTCAGTTATGGGCGAATAGCGCCGAGATTCCATGGCGAGCAATCAAACCCCACCTGGATGATGTGATGGAAAAGGCCAGAAGTCTTTGGCGGGAAGCGCTTAAAGACCTCCCCATGAATGAGGTGCACAAGAAAAAACTGAAGGACCACTGGGGAAGTTTGCATGAGGACTTTCGGATTAAATAGGCTCATATTACGCGGCACTGCTCAGACGGTAATCCCCCCGAAAAATAGCGGTGCTCAAAAGTAGAGTTTTTCCGTAAGCAGTGTGCAAGGAGATTCTGCACAAAAAAACCCGCTAGCTGCGGGCTTTTCAGTTAATTCAGACCTATGTGGAAGCATCTGGATTTTAGTAGGTGGTGGAGACGGCGGGAGTTGAACCCGCGTCCGCCGATACTCTGCCCTCGGATCTACATGCTTAGTTTCGCCATTTGTTTTAACCGTTGGGTCTCCGACGAACAGGATACCCTTCAGCGATCCTTCGATTGAATTTTAGCAGCGCCGACGAAGGCGATCTTTGCTGCGAGCCTATCTGGCTGCGCTCATAATCTCAATTCACCTGCGATAGGCAACATGGCTTCATGAGTAGCCTCAAGCGGCTAGAGCGTAAGTGTCGTCGTTTGCGACTATAACGTTGAAACAATTGATTTACGAGAGTTGCTTCCCTCTCGGCATGCACCTTAGGTTTCGCCATCGCCGTCGAAGCCAGAACGTCCCCTGAGTGTGGCTGCGCAGTTTAGCACAGCTGTTGTATTAAACCAGTGGCGGCTTAAAAAGTTCCTTTCTACTTAGCCGGCCTGACGCATTTAGCGATTTTGCTCGCGCATGATACGGCCTTTTTGCCGCTGCCAGTCTCGGTCTTTATCGCTGGCCCGTTTGTCATGCATCTGTTTGCCTTTGACCAGTGCCAGTTGGCACTTGACCTTATTGCCTTTCCAGTAGAGCGACAGGGGCACACAGGTAAAGCCCTTCTGGTTGATTTGACCTAAAAGGCGGGCAATTTCTTTTTTGTGCAGCAGCAGCTTGCGGGTGCGTGTTGGATCAGCCACCACATGGGTGGATGCGCTATTGAGCGGCGTGATGTGCGAGCCGAGCAGCCAGGCTTCTTCATTCTTGATCAGAATATAGGTATCGGTCAGCTGGCATTTTCCCGCGCGCAGGCTTTTGACTTCCCAGCCAGCCAGCACCACACCGGCTTCCAGCGTTTCTTCAATATGATATTCGTGCCGGGCTTTGCGGTTCACCGCAATGGTGTTGCTATCCGGCTTGTTTTTGGATTTTTTTCCCATAATTCTTTTGTGACTCGTTTAGTGTACCGATGATCGCCATGTTATTGCCTGCATCCCGTCCACCCCGTGCTAGAATCCAAGGATTCGATTTTCAGGTGAAGTGGAGATGTGTATGAGCCGGATCAGTCGCTCGGCTTTGGTCATGCACTCGGCGAAAGAAATGTTCGAGTTGGTCAATGATTGCGAATCTTACCCGAAATTCCTTTCCGGGTGCAGTGATGCACGCCTGATTAAGCGCACCGACAGCGAATTGATCGGTGAGCTGGAGCTGTCTAAAGCCGGCTTAAAGTACCGATTCACGACGCGCAACGGTTTGTTTGAGCCGGAACGCATCTTGCTGGAACTGCAAGAAGGACCCTTTAAAAAGCTGGAAGGCGAGTGGCTCTTTACCCCTTTAAGTGATGAGGCCTGCAAGGTCAGCCTTGATTTGGAGTTCGAACTGGCTGGGCGCGTTGTCTCTGCTGCATTAGGCCCTTTGTTTAGTCAGGTGGCATCCAACCTTGTTGATGCTTTTGTTAAACGGGCGGATGAAGTCTATGGAAAAAAGTAACTCTCTGGTAGATATAGAAGTGGTTTATGGGCTGGCTGATCGGCAGAAGCTCTTGTCGATCAAGGTGGCAGAAGGCACGAGCGTTCGTGAAGCGGCACTTCAGTCAGGCATGGATCAGCATTTTGACGACCTGGATTTGCACACAGCCAAGTTGGGTATTTTTGGCAAGCAGGTCGCTAAACCTGAGTCGCAGACGGTGAAGGCGGGCGATCGGATTGAGATTTATCGCCCTTTGATTGCAGATCCCAAGAAGGTTCGTGCTCAAAAAGCCGCGAAACAAAGCGGCGATTAAATGCCTTCGCGGTGGATTTCGCTGACCCTGGGGGGCTGGCTGCCATCCTCAACAAACTGAATGCGCAGGTGTTTGCGCTCAACCAGGGCCTCACCCCGGCGCAGTTGGTAAACATAATCCCACTGGTTGGGGTTGCCTGGCTGGGTCAACAATGGCGTGCCTAGCAGGTAAAGCACCTGTGACTGACTCATGCCCACTTGCAGTTGCTCAACGGCTTCAATATCCAGCAGATTGCCTTGCTGGATGCCGCGTTTATGTGGGGCCAACCAACCACAAGCCGTCAGACTTAGGGTTAGAATCAGAAGAATGAACAGGGTAGAGATGCGTTTTTTCATGATCGATGGGTTTAACTCTGCGGCACTTCGGTGAATAATAGAGCGTAAAGCGCATGATACTTAAAACTCGGTTAGACTGCGAAAAAATCTTTCGACTGGAGCTTAGAGAAATCTGATGGCTGATGAAAACCAGGAACTCCGCAAAGCTGGCCTGAAAGTCACCCTGCCGAGAATTAAAATTCTCCAGGTGCTTGAACGCCACTCAGACGACCACCTCAGTGCCGAGGATGTTTATAAGGCGTTGATTGAGGCCGGCGAGGATGTCGGGCTCGCTACCGTGTACCGCGTTCTGACCCAGTTTGAAGCGGCCGGACTGGTCGACAAGCATAACTTTGATGGTGGCCACGCTGTTTTTGAGCTCTCCAAAGAAGATCACCACGATCACATGGTGAATGTCGATACCGGTGAGGTCATCGAGTTTTACGATGAGCAGATTGAGCGCCGTCAGCACGAGCTGGCCAAAGAACACGGCCTTGAGCTAGTTGACCATGCGCTTGTGCTTTACGTCAAAAAGAAGAAGTCGCGCTGACCTAGTGCTGCCATCCTTTCAGCATCTCTCTAGCATGATTCAGAGTGGATGCTGAAAGCTGAACCCCGCCCAGCATTCTTGCCAGTTCCTGCACCCGTCCTTCCTCATCCAGCAAAGCCATGTGTGACAGGGTTTCCTTGTCGCTCGATGTTTTGTGGATATGCAGATGCCAGTCACCCTGAGCCGCCACTTGCGGCAAGTGGGTCACACACAGCACCTGGCGCTGGGTCGCCAGTTGATGCAGCAGACGCCCGACGATCTCAGCGGTCGCGCCTGAAATGCCCACATCCACTTCATCAAAGACCAGGGTCGGTATTTGACTCAAGTGCGCGGTGACCACCTGAATCGCCAGACTGATGCGAGACAATTCACCACCGGATGCAATTTTAACCAGGGGTTTGGCGGGCTGACCTGGGTTGGGCGCGATCAAAAATTCAACCAATTCTGCTCCCTGGGGCTGCAGACGGGTTAGCGGCTCAAAACTCACGCGGAACTGGCTTTTTTCCATGCCCAGACAGGCCAGTTGGGCATCAACCGCCTCTTCTAAACGAGCCGCCGCCTCGCGCCGCCGGGCAGAAAGTGCTGCTGCGGTTTGCGTGAGCCGCTGTTCCTGCGCCTCAAGATCGTGCTTCAGGGTTTCAAGCTGTGCTTCATCGACATCCTCTCGCGCCAGGGTTTGACGCAGGCTTTGATGGTGCGCCAGCAGGTTTTCGGGAGTGACCTGATGTTTACGCGCGGTTTGATAAATCAGGTTGAGCCGCGCTTCCAGTGCCTGCAAACGCTGCGGGTCTAGCTCCAGGTGGCTGGTAAAGTGCGCCAGATCCCGGCTCGCCTCTTGAAGCTGTATCTGCGCATCGCTGAGCAGCTGACATACATTATCCAGACTGGCCAGTGGAAGCTGTTTGAGTGCCTGCAACGCATAGGTGACCTGCTGCAAAGCACCACCTTCATCCTGATCACACCAGGCCAGCGCCTGCTCACCCGTCGCGATCAGTTGCTCTGCGTTTGCCAACTGCGCCTGCTCCTGCTCCAGCGCTTCCAGCTCACCGTCGACCAGTGCCAGTTGATCCAGTTCTTCAACTTGATAACGCAACAGCTGAATACGTGCCTGCTGGGCAGCGTCCTGCGCTTCAAGCTGACGAATTTGTTTTTGCAATGCCTGGTGATCACGCCATTGGGCAGCAAAAGCGGCCTGCTCGGCCTCCAATCCGGCGTAAGCATCCAGCAACGACCAATGAATGTCTTTTTTCAGCAGGGAGTGATGTGCATGCTGACCGTGCATGTCCAACAACAGCTCACCCAGGGCTTTGAGCTGCTGAACCGGGCAGGGCTGACCATTGATCCAGGCTTTAGAGCGACCATTGGCCATGATGCTGCGGCGTAACAAGCACTCCTGATCATCCAGATCATTGGCTTGCAGCCAGGCACGTGCCTGAGGTTGATGGGTCAAGTCAAAGCGGGCACTCACTTCTGCGCGGTCAGTACCATGACGCAGGCTGTCGGCATCGGCTCGATCACCCAGCGCCAACCCCAGTGCTTGCAGCAGAATCGACTTGCCCGCGCCGGTTTCACCGGTGATCACGGTCATGCCAGGGCGAAAATCCAGTTCCAGATGATCAACGATGGCTAACTGTTGAATCGTGAGGCTGGTCAGCATACGCATCTCCTCGCTGAATTCATGATCATTTATACAGTATTTATAACGCAGCCCTTCTCAGCACGCAAGTGGATCTTCATTCAATCACAGGATTTTCTTAAAACAGCCCTTGAAACCCAGGCCAGACGCCCTCATTGAGTCAAACACTGGTTGCATTGAACCAACAAACGGGCAAAGACAGTCCAGCGTTATGGAGTCAGATATGAATAAAGAAGAGGCGCTTCAGGCTCAGGAAGCCGAACCGGCAAACCCAGAGACCCAACCCGAGGCTCCCCAGACAGCCGCAGAATCGACCCAGGAAATCTCAGTTGAGGAAGAAATTGCCGGGCTGAGTGCTCAGGTCGAAGGTTTGCAGCAAGAACTGGCCGATGCGCGTGACCAAATGTTGCGTGCCGCTGCCGAGGCACAAAATGTGCGTCGTCGTGCCGAGGCCGATGTTGAAAAGGCTCACAAGTTTGCATTAGAGAAGTTTTCTCGTGAACTCCTCCCGGTCGTCGACAGCCTTGAAAAGGCTTCCGAGGCCCTGGGTGATGTGGGCGAAGCCCAGAAAGAAGGGGTTGAAATGACCCTGCGCCTGCTGATGGCGACCCTGGAAAAATTCAACATCAAGCAGGTTGATCCACAAGGGCAAGCGTTTGACCCCCAGTATCACGAAGCCATGACGATGGTGCCCAACCCCAGCCTTCCCGCCAACAGCGTGATGGATGTGCTGCAAAAGGGTTACACCCTCAATGAACGCCTGCTGCGCCCTGCAATGGTGGTGGTTGCCACTGGCGGCGAAGCAAAAAAGATCGATGAAACCGCTTGAAAAAGCACTGAACCGCACACACTTATATTGACAGGTTATTTCTGGAGACAAGATTATGGGACGTATTATTGGCATTGACTTGGGTACCACCAACTCCTGTTTGGCGGTACTGGATGGCGACAAGCCAAAAGTCATCGAAAACGCCGAAGGCGGGCGCACCACGCCTTCCATCATCGCTTATACCGACGATGGCGAAACCCTGGTTGGACAAAGCGCCAAGCGCCAGGCGGTGACCAACCCTGAAAACACCCTTTATGCGGTCAAGCGCTTGATCGGCCGCCGCTTTGACGAGGAAGTGGTACAAAAAGACATCAAAATGGTGCCTTACAAGATCGTCAAGGCGGACAACAATGACGCTTGGGTTGAGGTCAAAGGCAAGAAAATTGCGCCACCTCAGGTGTCTGCCGAAGTCCTGAAGAAGATGAAGAAAACCGCTGAAGACTACCTGGGTGAGCCGGTCACCGAGGCGGTCATCACGGTGCCCGCTTACTTTAATGACAGCCAGCGTCAGGCGACCAAAGATGCTGGGCGTATCGCTGGGCTGGAAGTCAAGCGCATCATTAACGAGCCCACCGCTGCCGCACTGGCTTACGGCATGGACAAGTCACGTGGTGACAAAACCATCGCGGTTTATGACCTGGGTGGCGGTACCTTCGATATCTCCATCATCGAAGTAGCCGATGTTGATGGCGAAACCCAGTTTGAAGTACTGGCCACCAATGGCGACACCTTCCTGGGTGGTGAAGACTTTGATCTGCGCCTGATCGACTACCTGGCAGAGGCCTTCAAGAAAGACAGTGGTATCGACCTGAAAGGCGATGCACTGGCCATGCAGCGTCTCAAAGAAGCCGCTGAAAAAGCTAAAATTGAGCTGTCTTCCAGCCAGCAGACGGATGTCAACCTGCCTTATATCACGGCCGACCAAACCGGACCGAAACACCTGAACGTCAAGGTGACTCGTGCCAAGCTTGAAGCCCTGGTCGAGGATCTGATTGAACGTGCACTTGGCCCTTGCCGCACAGCGCTGCAGGATGCTGGGCTGTCAGCCTCTGACATTGATGATGTGATTCTGGTCGGTGGTCAGACTCGCATGCCCTTGGTTCAAACCAAGGTTGCTGAGTTCTTTGGTAAGGAAGCGCGCAAAGACGTGAACCCAGACGAAGCCGTGGCCGTCGGTGCTGCGATTCAAGGTGCGGTGCTGTCTGGCGACGTGAAAGACGTGTTGCTGCTGGACGTCACCCCGCTGACGCTGGGCATTGAAACCATGGGCGGCGTGATGACTTCTTTGATCGAGAAGAACACCACAATTCCCACCAAGAAGTCACAGGTGTTCTCGACTGCTGAGGACAACCAGGGCGCGGTGACCATTCATGTGCTGCAGGGTGAGCGCAAGCAGGCCGGTCAAAACAAGTCACTGGGTCGCTTTGATCTGGCCGACATTCCACCGGCGCCACGCGGCGTTCCTCAGATCGAAGTCACCTTCGACCTGGATGCTAACGGTATTCTCAATGTTTCCGCCAAGGACAAAGCCACTGGCAAACAGCAGTCGATCGTGATCAAGGCATCTTCCGGCCTGTCCGATGAAGAAATCGAGCAAATGGTCAAGGATGCCGAAG
>SKHR01000085.1 GCA_007116865.1 Marinospirillum sp.
GGAGCTTGCTGACAGACCGCTTACAGGTTGCCATCAACAGCATTGGCACGGACTCAAAAGATCAACTGGCACTGATGTTTCTGGATCTGGATCGCTTCAAAAACGTCAACGACACCCTCGGCCATGAGTTTGGTGACGAATTGCTGGTACTGGTTGCGCGCCGTCTGAGCCGCTGCGTCAGCGACAAGGACACCCTGGCTCGCTTTGGTGGTGATGAGTTCGTGATCCTGTTACAGCATTTGAGCAGTGAACGCGATGCCACCTTGACGGCTGAAAAAATCCTCCAGACCTTGTCCCAACCCTTTCATCTGGCTGGGCGCGAACTAACCATTGGCGCCAGTATTGGCATCACCCTTTATCCCGGTGATGCCAAAAGTGCGGATGAATTAATGCGCAATGCGGACCTGGCCATGTATCGGGCGAAAAACACCGGGCGCAATCAACTGCAATTCTTCACGCCCAGCCTGCAACAACAAGCGGCTCAACTGATGGAGTTAGAGCAGGATTTACGAATTGCACTCGAAGAATCTCAGTTGGAAATCTATTATCAGCCCCTGATCGACACCCAAAGTGTTCATCTGCTTGGTGTAGAGGCTCTTTTGCGTTGGCACCACCCCCAAAAAGGTCTGATACCTCCTGGCCAGTTCATTCCACTGGCAGAAGACACTGGCATGATTGGTCCGATTGGTCTGTGGGTATTGAAAACCGCTGCCCAGCAGGTAGTGCGCTGGCATCAACAGGGTTACGAAATTTCTCTTTCAGTCAACCTTTCAGAACGACAAAAAGATTTAGGGCTGAACGCCCAACAGCTGGATGCGCTGCTCAAGGAAACCGGGCTGGCACCTTCACTGCTCACATTGGAAATGACCGAAAGCCTGCTGATGGAAGACAGTAACGACTGTCAGCAATGGCTCACCAGCCTGAAATCACTGGGCTGCCACCTGGCCATCGACGATTTTGGCACCGGGTATTCATCATTAAGCTATTTAAAGCGCTTTCCCATTGATCTGCTGAAAATTGATCGTGCCTTCATTCAGGATCTGACCGAAAACTCGGAAGATCGCCTCTTGGTTGAAGCCATCATTTCTATGGCGGGCAGCCTAAAACTGGGACTGGTCGCAGAAGGGGTCGAGCATCCTGAACAGCGCCAGATTCTAGCTCAACTGGGCTGCCACAAACTTCAAGGCTACTTGTTTGCTCCACCAATGCCAGCACACGCCTTTGAAGAATGGTTCCTGCACTACCACCCAATCCAGGTGCTCTCTGCGAATAAGAAAAACTGATTCCCGTCTCAGTATCTATAAGCCACGAAAAGGAAAATCTTTACTTAACGCTTCGTTAATATTAGTATAAAAACATAAAAGTAAGTCCTTTTCTGTTACATCTTGCCACCTTTGGAGGATCTAAACCCTACAGCCAAAACTCACAGGCAGGGACAAGCCAACCATATAATGATAAACATGGCTTGGAGATTCCAAATGAACCGTTCTTTCATCCTCCCGCTTGCCTTGCTGCTTTGCCTCAGCACCTTCACTCATGCTGCCATCGTGAGTCCTGAATGGTTAAAAAACACGCTCAACGATGAGCGATTACTCATCATTGATGTGCGCAACCCCGAAGACTTTCTTGCAGGACATATTCCAGGCTCCGTCAACTTAGAACCCATGGCTCTGTTTGCTGAAAGCTTATTAATGCCTTCCATCAGCGAACTACAGGAGCTTTTCAGTCAGCTTGGCGTAGATCACACCCGCAAAGTTGTAGCTATCGGGAACACTGATTTTATTTGGGCTGCAAGGCTCTACTGGATGCTCGAGTTTTTTGGTCATCAGCAGGTTTATTATCTTGATACTGCCTGGGGTCACTGGAATGAGGGCTTGCTGCCAATCACAACTGTAGCGACAGACCCCGTCAGACGGGATTTTATTCCCGCTATAGATAATCAGCGTTTGCAAACCAAACTTGGCACGCTTGCCGCCATTGGGCACCGGCCAATACTGGATGGGCGCACTGAGCCCCATTATTTAGGTCTTGAGTCCCTAGCAACTCGTTATGGTCATATCCCAACAGCTCAGCACTACCCTTGGTCTCAAAATCGTGAGGCAGAGGCTGGATACACACGTCTAAGAGATCTTGATGCCATGCAGGAAGTGTATTCTGGCCTACCTAAAAACGAGCAAATCATTCTTTACTGCAATGGTGGTGGGCAGTCGGCCTTAAACTATATCGTTCTTCAAGCGCTTGGCTATCGCGTTGCAGTTTATGACGGCTCTTGGTCCGAGTGGGGAAATGACCCCTCCCTACCTATTGAAAACCCGTCTGACTCAGCGGAGTAACCTAGCTCATGACTGCACTATGGCGAAAGTCGATTAGAAAAAGGCTGACGCTGATTATTTTGCTGGTCGTATCATTCACCGGGCTTTTGGGTTACTCCGGGTTCCTGGCATGGAGCTTAACAACACAAGAAAAAGAAGCTCGCCAACAGGCAGTGATATTATCCCAGGTCCTAGGCAACGATATCGCACGCCTTGTACTACTGGACGATGTCAGTGTGGCGGCAGATATTAACGCCAAGCTAAGATCCTTTGAACTACTAGATAGACTCATCATTTATCGTTCAGATGGCTCACCGATTTTTCAATACCACAGTGATGGACGTAGAGTCGCTCCTGCTCGCTTACCACCGAAAGAGCAGCAGCATCCGGTGCGCTCTAACAATACGTTAATCCTATACCAGCCACTTGCTTATCAGGGTGCACCACTTGGAACAAGCCAGTTAAGCTTTAAAACTCAATCCTTGACCCAGCGTTTACTCAATGACTTGCCCGCACTAACCCTCATCGCGTTCGCCATGCTGTTGCTTTCTTACCTGCTGGCGACATTATTTTCGGCGCGATTTACCAGCCCCATACGTGAACTAGTGAAATTTTTTGAGCAGCTGCATGACTTTGCAGATATACAGGCGCGCCCTTTATGGAATGAGAATAATGAATTTGGGCGCTTGTATGATGAAGTCAACCGAATGCTGGATCGAATTGAGATAGCGAATGAAGACCAAAGAGTCGCAGCCATTGCTTTCGAAACCCCAGCGGGCATGGTGATCACTGATTCTGAACAAAAGATAATGCGGGTCAATCAGGCCTTTTCAAGAATCACTGGGTACTCATCAGGTGAAGTGATTGGGCGAACTCCTGCGCTGCTTAAATCAGGGCGACATGACGCATCTTTTTATCAAAAAATGTGGCTGTCTTTACAAAAGTTTCAGCACTGGGAAGGCGAGATTTGGAATCGCCACAAATCCGGGCGCGTCTACCCTGAACGCCTGACGATTCAAGCTGTATTGAATGAACAGGACGAAGTAAGTTATTACGTTGCGGCATTTGTTGATTTGACCGCACTAAAAAATGCCCAAGCACAGGCTGAATACCTGGGTTTATATGATCCCTTGACCGGCCTGGCAAATCGCAAGCTTCTCACCACACGAGTTGCTGAAGCCCAGTCGAATAATGAGTCTAGACCCAAGCCATCATATGGTGCCTTACTTTGCTTTGACCTGGATGACTTTAAGCTAGTTAACGATAGTTACGGACATGATTTCGGTGACCAGTTGCTGGTTGAGATCACGCGCCGGGTAAGGGCACTGCTCGGTGGCAGCACACAGATTGCTCGCCTCGGTGCTGACGTATTCATGGTGCTGCATGAAACCATTGCAAGCACACAAAAAGAAGCGACCTTGATTGCTGAAGAAGAAGGCAACGCAATACTATCGCTTCTAAACGCACCCTATGATATTTGCAATAAACCCTTGCGCTGTAGTGCCAGCATGGGTATCACATTGTTTTCGGATACCCAAATCGATGCTGCCGACCTGATCAAGCAGGCAGAACTCGCTCTGCACCAAGCAAAGCAGCACAACAAAAACAGACTGTGCTTTTTTGACCCTAAAGCTGAACAGCTTGCTTTGGAGTACTTGGGCACGCACATAGAAATGGAGGAGGCACTTAGAAACGATGGCTTCGAGCTGTATTACCAAGCACAGTGCAATAGCAATCATCAAGTCATTGGTGCTGAAGCCCTGCTACGCTGGAAACATCCGATCAAAGGCCTGATATCCCCTGCCATATTTATTCCCGTTGCTGAACGGACTCGCCTAATACTTCCAATCGGATATTGGGTGCTTCGACAAGCGTGCCTGCAGCTGGCTGAATGGCAAAAAAATGAGTCCACGCGTCACTGGGTTTTGGCTGTTAATGTCAGTGCCCAGCAATTTCACCAAACTGACTTTGTTGCGCAAGTTCATCATTGTTTAACTCAAGCTTCAGCCAAGCCTGAAAAACTGAAACTCGAATTAACAGAGGCGCTGATGGTTGAAGACATCGACTCAACCATCAAGAAAATGAACCGCCTTAGAAATATTGGCATCAGCATTTCACTGGATGACTTTGGTACTGGTTATTCATCACTAAGCTACTTGCGCCAGCTGCCACTTAGCCAAATTAAAATTGATCGCTCTTTCGTAGAAAAAGTTGAGACTGATCCGACTGACACCGCCATCGTTCGCAGCGTGATTTCACTCGGCCAGGCTTTTAACCTTGAGGTTATCGCCGAAGGTGTTGAAACCGCTGAGCAGCTCGCACTCTTGCGGAACCTGGGCTGTATCAACTTTCAGGGATACTTCTTTGGCCGACCAATGCCCAGCACTGATTTTTTGCGGCATTACGCCAAATAAAAGGTCGCTCTCATAGTCATTAATCAGAGTAAACCTTCCAATGCCTGCTTTTATCCGAGCCGATTCAGGTCAACTTTCCGGCTCGCTGCTATTTAGCAATTGCACGGGCGATGGTACGAATATCCTTGTCCAGCAGTTCAGCAGGCCGCCTCGAGCGCCTGTTAGTACCAAGGCTGTCATTGCGGCAGGATCAGGGTTTGCCACAAACACCCCATGCGACCATTACCGCTTATCGTTGCTGACTTAATAGGCTCAGAACACGCTCATAATCTGCTTGGGTATCAATGCCAGCGGGATGCCTTTCACAGGCGGGTTCGACATGGATCATCTCCCCCTGCCAGAGGGCTCGCAGCTGCTCTAAGTGCTCAAAACGCTCCAGGTCTGCCGCCGGCCAGGTCACATAACGATGCAAAAATCCGGCCCGATAGGCATAAAGGCCGATGTGCCTTTGGCAGGGAAAGCCATCGGGAAGCTGACTGGGCACACAGCCCGGCTCAAAAAAGTCTCGCGCCCAGGGGATCGGGCTGCGGCTAAAATACAGTGCCCGACCGCGCCGATCACTGACCACCTTGACCTGATTGGGGTTAAACAGATCTGCCGCATGTGCAAGCGGCTCACTGAGGGTTGCAATCGAAGCCTCAGGAAACTGCAACAAATTCCTCGCCACCTGATTGATCAAGGCCGCTGGAATCAGCGGTTCATCACCCTGCACATTGACCAGGCAGGTCTCATCGCCAAGCGCTAGCTGGGTGACCACCTCTTGCAGGCGGTCTGTACCACTCAGGTGCTGATCCGAAGTCATGCAGACTTCGGCACCAAAATCACTGGCCACACGGGCAATCCGCGAATCATCGGTGGCAATGACGACTCGCTGCGCATCACTCTGACAAGCACGCTCCCAGACCCATTGCAGCATGGGCTTGCCTGCCAGATCCAGCAGGGGTTTGCCCGGCAGGCGACTGGAAGCGTAACGCGCGGGAATGACAGCAACGAAACTCATGCTTAGGCCAGTTTTTCTTCAGCACTCAAGGGGCGTGCTTCCTCAACCAGCATGACTGGCAAGCCGTCACGGATGGGATAGGCCAGACCGCTGGCTTTACAGACCAACTCCTGGGCGGCTTTGTCATACACCAAAGGGGCGTGAGTCAGTGGGCAGACCAACAGGGCCAGAAGCTGCTTATCCATCAGGATCTCCGTTTTAACCGCAAAATGAATTAAACCTCAGCGCCATGCAGTCCGATCCGAGCCTGAGGATCATAGGGTAACTGCAAGCAATTGAGCCGAATAGGATTATCCTGTGATCCGGTCCAGAATGCCAGCGCAGCCTCAGTCGCTTTAATGCTTAACAGCGCCAGGGCTTCAGTCTGTCCCTGGCGATCTGAAGCGGCCTGAATGATCTCACCCTGGGTTTGTCCACTCTCATCCCAGACTGGCTGGGGCAAGTGACTCGGCACCTCACAGGCAAGATGAACGCGAAACAAGCGCTTTTTTACCTGCCCACGAAACTGGGCTCTGGCCACGATTTCCTGACCAGTGTAACAGCCTTTTTTGAAACTCACCGCGCCCTGAGCCTGATAGTTGAGCATTTGAGGCAAATAAGCATCACTGAGTGCCTGGCCGATCTGCGCCCGACCCGCTTGAATATCCAGCATTTTCCAGCAACCGAGATCAGTTGACTCACTGATCGACTGGATTTTTTCGACACAGGCGGTGTAATCCGGTGCCTGTCGATCCAGCAACACCAGCGCCCGGGTTCGTGCACCGGGCAAACGTAAAATCACCCCCGGCTCGCTGGCATGAAGCGTATAAACACCACTGGGCCAGCCGCCAAAAAGGCTGGTCAACAAGGCTGGCGACTCTTTGCCGGACAAGCCCAAAAGATGCCAGCGCTCACTGGCATCCCGCACCTGGGTTTTATAAAAGGGCTGATACTTTTTAAGGTGCGCTTCAACCAGCGCCAGATTATCCGCAGGCAAAACCAGCAGCCACTGATCCTCGGCCAGTGAAATGACTTCCATACTGCTTAAAACACGCCCTTTCAGGCTGCACAGGAGTCCTGGCAACGCCTGTTGCGGTGAGACCTGGCGTAGATCACAGGTCAGTTGCCCCTGCAACAAGGCAAAGGGGTTCCCCCCCTCTAAAGCCAGCACCGCCAGATCATCAACCTCAGCACAAAACACTTGCGACATGAGCCTACCCTTTTTATGTTGCACCGCACCTAATGTGCAGGACGCAGACGATGAATTCAAGGGGCGACACATAAAAGACACATAAAAAAAGGGTGACCGAAGCCACCCTTGAAGATTTGGCAGATCCTTCTGCCGCCATGAAAACGTGATCAGGCTTCTTGTGCGATCGGAATCACTGAAGAAGCGGCTTTCTGATAAGACTCAATCTGATCAAAGTTCAGGTAGCGGTAAACCTCGCCTGCCATAGTATTGATGCTGGCTGCTTTTTCCATGTACTCCGCAGGGGTTGGCAGTTTGCCCATGATTGAGGCAATCGCCGCCAGCTCTGCTGAAGCCAGGAACACATCCGCACCATCACCCAAACGGTTGGGGAAGTTACGCGTTGAGGTTGAAACCGCGGTTGATTTTGCCGCGATCCGTGCCTGGTTACCCATGCACAGCGAACAACCGGGCATTTCCATCCGCGCACCGGCACGGCCATAGATGCCGTAATAGCCTTCTTCTGTCAGCTGATACTGATCCATCTTCGTCGGTGGTGACAGCCACAGACGAGTTGGCAGCTCACCCTTGTGCTGTTCCAGCAGTTTGCCTGCCGCACGGAAGTGACCAATGTTGGTCATACAAGAACCAATGAAAACCTCATCAATCTGGCGACCTGCAACATCCGACAGCTTGCGAGCATCATCAGGATCGTTCGGCGCACACAGGATAGGCTCTTTGATCTGGTTCAGATCGATTTCGATCACCGCTGCGTATTCTGCGTCTTTATCTGCACGCATCAGCTGCGGGTTAGCCAGCCAGTCTTCCATCGCCTTGGCACGACGCTCAAGCGTCCGCGCATCGCCATAACCGTTGGCAATCATCCAGCGCAGCAGGGTGATGTTGGACTTGAGGTACTCAGCCACTGAATCTTCGGACAGGGTGATAGTACAACCCGCCGCGGAGCGCTCAGCAGAAGCATCCGACAGTTCAAAAGCCTGCTCGGCAGTCAGGTGCTCCAGACCTTCGATTTCCAGTACACGACCCGAGAAGATGTTCTTCTTGCCTTTCTTCTCAACGGTCAGGTGACCATCCTGAATGGCTTGGTAAGGAATCGCATGGACCAGGTCACGCAGGGTGATGCCAGGCTGCATTTCACCTTTAAAGCGCACCAGTACCGACTCAGGCATATCCAGCGGCATGACACCGGTTGCCGCAGCAAAAGCCACCAGACCCGAACCGGCAGGGAAAGAAATCCCCAGCGGGAAACGCGTGTGCGAGTCACCACCCGTACCAAC
>SKHR01000191.1 GCA_007116865.1 Marinospirillum sp.
CTTGGGCGCTTGGGGAATTTCATCAATGGCGAGCTTTGGGGGCGGGTGACGGAAGTGCCCTGGGGCATGGTGTTCCCCGGTGCCGGGCCAGATCCACGCCATCCATCGCAGTTGTATCAGGCTAGCCTGGAAGGTCTGTTGCTGTTTATTTTGCTCTTCTGGTATGCGCGTAAACCTCGCCCCATTGGCAGCGTCAGCGGGTTGTTTTTGTTGGGTTACGGAACATTTCGTTTCATTGGTGAGTTTGCCCGTGAACCGGATGCGCATCTTGGATTCCTGCTGGCGGGTTTGAGCATGGGGCAGTTGCTTTCCATCCCAATGGTCATGGCTGGTGTCTGGTTGATGTGGCGAGCGCGGACTCAGCCCGTCGCAAGTGGTCGATCCCAGCCAAAGAAGAAGGCATAATAGCGACGAAGAATTTGACTGGGTGAAGTCATGCAAGCTTATTTGGATTTGATGCGCCGCGTGCGCCAGGAAGGAGTGTTCAAGTCGGATCGAACCGGCACGGGCACCTATAGTGTGTTTGGTCACCAGATGCGCTTCGATTTACAGCAGGGTTTCCCCTTGGTGACCACCAAAAAACTACACCTGCGCTCCATCATTCATGAGCTGCTCTGGTTCTTAAAGGGCGATACCAATATTGCCTACTTGAAGGAAAACGGCGTTTCCATCTGGGATGAATGGGCGGATGAGCAGGGAGATCTGGGCCCGGTGTATGGGTATCAGTGGCGCTCCTGGCCTCGTCCTCAGGGTGGGAGTGTGGACCAGATCAGTCAGTTGATTCAGCAGATCAAAACCAACCCGGACTCCAGGCGTTTGATCGTTTCTGCCTGGAACCCGGCGCTGGTAGATGAGATGGCCTTGCCACCCTGCCACTGCCTGTTCCAGTTTTATGTGGCCCAGGGGCGTTTATCCTGCCAGCTGTATCAGCGTTCGGCGGATATCTTTTTAGGGGTGCCTTTCAATATCGCCAGCTATGCCCTGCTCACTCATATGATCGCCCAGGTCTGTGATCTGGAAGTGGGCGACTTTGTGCATACCCTGGGGGATGCGCATCTCTATGCCAACCATCTGGAGCAAACCGATCTGCAACTAAGCCGCGATCCACTGCCTTTGCCCCGCTTGCGCCTGAATCCAGCGGTGCGGGATTTGTTTGCGTTTCGTTTTGAAGACATTGAAATCCTCGATTATCAATGCCATCCACACATCAAAGCCCCGGTGGCCGTATGACCGACCCTTTGTCCACGCCCGTTGCAATCATTGTCGCTGCCGCTAAAAACGGTGTGATTGGTTATCAAAATGCCATGCCCTGGTATCTGCCGGAAGAGCTGGGTTATTTCAAAAAAGTCACCTATGGCAAACCCTTGGTGATGGGGCGGGCAACGTTTGAATCCATCGGTCGACCCCTGCCTGGACGAACCAATATTGTGATCACCCGTAATTCGGACTGGCAGCATCCAGGGGTGGTGGTGGCTTCCAGTCTGGAGCAGGCGTTACAGCGAGCAGATAGCCAGGCCCAGGTCGATGGTGCGGAAGAAATCATGGTGGTCGGTGGTGGACAGATTTATGCCCAGGCTTTTGCCTTGGCCAGTCGGCTTTATTTGACCGAAGTGGATGCGACCCCAGAGGGTGATACCTGGTTTCCCCAGGTCAGTGATGAGGAGTGGGAAGAAATCTCATCCCAGCGTTTTCCTGAACAGGGCGGCAATCGTTATGCCTACACCCTGCGTTACCTGATTCGCAAACAACAAGGGTAAAGCGGCTCATGTCCGGCGATGAAAAACTAACACAGCTTTTATCTCAACTGGAGCAGCAAGCGACCGAGGGTTTGACTTACCTGGACCAGGCACGCGCAAAAATTGCCGCCCTTGAAGCGGAAAAAAAACAGCTTGAAGAAAAGCTCCAGCGCTTGGAAACACAAGCACAGCAAGCTGACAGACGTCCGTTGGAAAACCCCATCAGTCAAGGTTTGCGCAAGGTTGCGAGAATTGAAGCCGCTGGGCAGACTCAGTTGGCACTGGAAGTCGTTGAAACGGATCCCTTGTCTCCCCATGCACGTTTGGACACCTGGTTTACCCGTTATCCCAAGGCTTTTTTCCGTGATGATCCCCGTCCGCTAAAAATCGGTATTCACGATGATCTGCGTGCCCAGGAAGGTGTGTCCGAAAAACGCATCCATCGTGCGTTGGCAGGTTACGTTAAATTGCCACGTTACCTGCGCTGCTTAAAAGCAGGGGCGGAGCGTCTGGATCTTGATGGCCAACCGGTGGGGAAAGTGACGGAGGAAGAAGCCGAACACGCTCGCTTGCAGCTGGAAGGTCAGCGCAAGAAAAACCAGCCGCCCAAAAGCCAGCCCAAGCGTCCACCCAAAGCGCCAAAACAACCTAAAAAGATGCTTCCTCCAAAGAGCCAGCCCAAGCCTGTTGATGAAGGGCTGGGTGAAGATATGGAGGCCAAGCTGGCGTTGTTGCTAAAGCGCCACGGCGGTCCGGCTAACCGCAGCTAGACTGAATCAGGTCCAGACTTCCAGGGCCTGGTTTGCAAGCCCCAGGAGTAGATCTGAGCGGGTGATGATGCCAACCATGGTTTGTTGTGCGCCCATCACTGGTACAGCGCGCAGATTCTGGCGCAGCATGCTGCGTGCGATATCGCGTATATCGGTTTCGCTGCTCACGGTCACCAGCGGATCCACAACCAGATCGGTCAGTTGGGCCTGGCTTAGGTCGATGCCCCGCTGCCCCAAGGGGCCGACTCCTGCGGCCTCCTGTAGTAAATCCCGGTCACTGATGATCCCAACCGGCTGACGCGTTTCATCGGTTAGAACCAGGTAGTGAACCCGCTCTTCCTGCAATAAACTCCATGCCTGATTAAGCGTGGCCGTGGCGGCGATAGACACAACAGGAAAGCGCATGATCTGGTGGGCCGGAACATGCAGGCTGGATTTTTCATGACTGTCTTCGACCGCGGTATAGGCTTGCACTGCCCGCTTTTGTCTTCCCGCCGCTTTGTTTTGATCTTCCGTGGCTTGCTGAAGTGCCTGGCTCCAGGTTTGGTCGGCTATATCGTCGTCATGCTCCTGATCGCCATCGTGATCCACCAGGCGGCTGCCAGCCTTGATCGCTTGTGTTTGCTGTATCGCGGGGCGACGCAAAAGCCGGTTACTGGGCGTCTGGATCCGCATTCCTTGCTCGTAGATGGGAAAAACCATGGCGAAATCCTCGGTCTGTGAACGAACCGCTTGTTTTTACCTAAGATCTAGCATAGATCGGCACCGATCACCAGAAATTAACCCTGGTGTGCGGATGCGAAATTGATTTTATGACTTGGATCAGTGCAACTCGATGAAAAAAATTATTGAACCTTTTGTAAGGGAGTGGCCTAAACTTTAGTTGAACGCACCAACAATAAGCACCGCAGAGTGCAGTGTGTTCAGCGTTATCAAAATGTTTCAGGCAGAGGGTGTTAATATGAATGCAGAAACCATGTTGGCTTTAGCAGAATCTTTGGCGTTGCGTTATGCGTGGGAGGAGGCTTTCTGCGCCGAAGTTGAGTTGGAAGCCTATCGTTTAGCCGCTTAACTACTCAGCGGTGTTGGTTAAATCGGAGCCCGAAGGCTCCGATTTTATTTGGGGTCAGCCCAGATACATGATCATGACACCGGCCGCTACGGCCGAGCCAATCACACCGGCCACGTTGGGGCCCATCGCATGCATCAACAGGAAGTTCTGGGGATTAGCTTCCAGACCGACCTTGTTGGCTACACGGGCCGCCATTGGCACCGCAGAAACCCCCGCCGCGCCGATCAAGGGGTTGATCGGCATCTTGCTCAAACGGTTCATGATTTTAGCCATGATCACGCCGCTGGCTGTGCCGATGGCAAAGGCAACAATGCCCAGTGCCATGATGCCCAGCGTTTCAACCGTGAGGAACAGGTCTGCGATCAAGCGCGAACCTACTGCCAGACCGAGGAAAATCGTCACGATGTTGATCAGTGCGTTTTGCGCAGTGTCAGACAGGCGCTCAACTACACCACATTCGCGCATCAGGTTGCCCAGGCAGAACATGCCCAGCAGCGGAGAGGCCGCGGGCAGGAACAGTGCGACCAGACCCAGTACTGCCAAGGGGAAGATGATCTTTTCACGTTTGCTGACCGGGCGCAGCTGAGTCATCACGATGGCACGCTCTTTTTCGCTTGTCAGTGCGCGCATGATGGGTGGCTGCACGATCGGCACCAGTGCCATGTAGGCATAGGCTGCAACGGCGATCGCGCCCAGCAGTTCAGGGGCTAACATGCTGGAAACATAAATCGCGGTTGGACCATCCGCCCCACCGATGATGCCGATGGCTGCCGCCTGACCAAGGCTGAAATCCACCACACCTAAAGCGGTCAGACCCACGGCACCCAGTACGGTTGCAAAAATACCGAACTGAGCTGCAGCACCCAGGAACAGGGTTCTTGGGTTTGCCAGCAGGGGGCCGAAGTCAGTCATCGCACCAACACCGAGGAAGATCATCAGCGGAGCGATGCCGGTTGCGACCAGCAAAGAGTAGAAGGTGTAGAGGAAGCCATCACTGTATCCTGCTGCACTGATCAGACTGCTGACTTTGGCACGCACAGCCGGATCATCCACCCCTTTTAACGCATCCAAAAGGATGGCCTTGTTACCAGCATCGCTGGTAGCGGTCAGTGCGACCCCCAGCTCATTAGCAACCGCTTGCATGGTGTTAGCATCAAAGTGGTACATCGCCTGTTCCATGGCCGAAAGCGCCAAGCCAGCTTCTGGCACATTGGCCAGAATGCCGGCAAAACCGATCGGCAGTAGCAACAGGGGTTCAAACTTTTTGGCAATTGCCAGATACAACAGCCCCAGACACACAACAATCATGATCAGCTGTAGCACAGAGAGGTTGTATAGCCCTGAGTTTTCCCAGAGCATCAAGACTTTTTCCATAGCAGCAACTCCGCTTAGAGCGTGACCAGGGTATCGCCAACCTGCACCGCATCACCTTCGCGGACGGCAACACTGGCCACAGTTCCAGCATTGCTGGCACGGATTTCGGTTTCCATCTTCATGGCTTCCATAATGATGACCACCTGATTGGCTTCTACGGCATCACCGGGCTTGACCAGAATCTTGAAGATGTTGCCAGCCAAAGGCGCAGTGATTTGCTCACCGGTACCCGCTGCCGCAGGGGCGGCCAGCGCAGGAGCAGCGCTGCTGGTCTGTTCAATTTTGGAAACATCGCCACCTTCAGCCACTTCAACCACATAGGCGGTGCCATTGACCTTGACGGTGTAAACACCACTATCACTGGCCGCTGCCGCTTTAGGCGCTGCTTTGGCGGTTGCGGCCTGTGCGCTTTCCAGGGTGGGAGCCGGTTCAAAGGCAGAAGCATCACCCCGGTTTTTCAGGAACTTCAAGCCGATTTGCGGGAAGAGTGCATAGGTGAGCACGTCATCAATCTGGTTTTCACCCTTGGCCAGTTCGATCTTGTCTTCCTTGGCTTTGGCGATCAGCTCTTCAGTGAGCTTGTCCATTTCATTGTCAATCTGGTCGGCTGGGCGGCAGGTGATTGGCTCTTTGCCATCCAGTACACGCGCTTGCAGCTCTTTGTTGAACTCAGCGGGTGCTGCACCATACTCACCCTTGAGCAGTGCCTGAACTTCTTTGCTGATGGACTTGTAACGCTCGCCCATCAAGATGTTCATGACCGCCTGGGTGCCAACGATTTGTGAGGTTGGGGTGACCAGCGGGATGAACCCCAGGTCTTCGCGAACCTTGGGAATTTCAGCCAATACGTCGTCCAGCTTGTCGCCAGCGCCCTGCTCTTTAAGCTGGCTTTCCATGTTGGTGAGCATGCCGCCGGGAACCTGAGCGACCAGAATGCGTGAGTCGATGCCCTTGAGCGAACCTTCAAACTGGGCGTATTTTTTCCGCACTTCGCGGAAGTAGCCGGCAATTTCTTCCAGCAGGTTGATGTCCAGACCAGTGTCGTATTCTGTACCTTCAAAGATCGCAACCACGGCTTCGGTGGGGCTGTGACCATAGGTTTGTGACATGGAGGAAATCGCGGTATCTACATTGTCGATACCGGCTTCAACCGCCTTCACGATAGACGAGGTGGACAGACCGGTGGTGGCGTGACACTGCATGTGAATCGGAATGCTCAGGCTGGCCTTGAGCTTGGAAACCAGCTCATAGGCTTCATAGGGTTTCAACAGGCCGGCCATGTCCTTGATTGCCAGAGAGTCAGCGCCCATGTCTTCGATCTGCTTGGATAAATCCAGCCACATTTGCATATTGTGGATCGGAGAAATAGTGTAAGAGATAGTGCCCTGAGCATGTTTGCCTTGTTTCTTGACGGCCTTCAGCGCAGTTTCCAGGTTGCGTGGGTCGTTCATGGCATCAAAGACGCGGAATACATCAACGCCATTGGTGGCCGCACGCTCGACAAAACGATCCACGACATCATCGGCGTAGTGGCGGTAGCCCAGCAGGTTCTGACCGCGCAGCAGCATTTGCTGCGGGGTGTTGGGCATGGCTTTTTTAAGCTCACGAATACGATCCCAAGGATCTTCGCCCAGATAACGGATACAGCTATCAAAGGTCGCACCGCCCCAGCTTTCTAACGACCAAAAACCAACCTGGTCGAGTTTTTCAGCGATGGGGAGCATATCGTCAAGGCGCATGCGGGTTGCAAGCAGTGACTGGTGTGCGTCACGAAGGACAACGTCGGTTATGCCGAGTTTTTTCTTGGGTGCAGTCATGGTGATTACCTGTTAAGTAATGAAATGATGAGTTGTTATAATTGGTTCAGCGTCGTTTGCGATGCTGCTGGATCGCAGCAGTGATCGCGGCCACAATGTTTGCCTGTTGTCCGTCCGCTGTTGCCGCACTGCCGGATTTGCCTGGCAGGTTGGTTGCTGCGGTTTCGGCGGGTTTGAAAAAGCGCTGGATGATCAAAGACATCAGCGTGGTGGCAATGACCAGCAGGGTTAAGAAAACAAACACGAACCCCATGCCCAGCAGCATGAGATTAAAACCTTCGCGAAGCAGTTCGGTGTCTTGCATGCGATAACCTCTGATTAACAGATTGGATAATTCACCAACCTTGCCCCAGTTTTATTTTTGTAGCAACTACAAAAACAGCGACCTTAGTAGTATGCTGTGCGGCCTTTTGTGACCTTTCTTCCAAGGGTATTTCCTTGCTCGATCTTGCACCGCAGCACGCCGTTTCTAAAATGCACCTGACGTCTTTCGCCCTGCCTTTGGTTGGACTGGCGCCCATGGAAGGGGTGCTTGATTTCACCCAGCGCGACAGAGTGACGCGCCTGCCGGGTTGGGATTTTTGTGTGACCGAGTTTGTGCGGGTCAGTCAAGGGCGTTTGCCGCGTCGAGTTTTCCATCGTTATGCACCTGAGCTGCTGAATGACTCACGAACCCCGGCGGGGGTGCCGGTTGAGGTGCAGTTGTTGGGCAGTGATCCGGATGCCATGGCCGAAAACGCGCAGGCTGCAGTGGCAGCGGGGGTCCAACACCTGGATCTCAACTTTGGCTGCCCGGCCAAAACCGTCAATCGCCATCAAGGCGGGGCGGTACTGCTGCAAACCCCGGAGCGGGTGCATCAGATCGCGGCGGCGGTGGTGCAGGCAGTGGCCGCATCCGGTGTGCCGGTCAGCGCCAAAATGCGCCTGGGTTATGCTGATCGCTGCTTGGCCTTAGACAATGCCTGGGCGTTGCAGGCCGCTGGTGTCAAACGTCTGGTGGTGCACGCCCGTACCCGGATGGAAGCCTATCGTCCGCCTGCCCACTGGGAGTGGGTGGGTTATATCGCCGACAGCCTGCATATTCCGGTACTGGCCAATGGCGATCTGTGGACTCTGGCTGACTATCAGCGCTGTGTTGGTGTCAGTGGGGTTCGTGATGTGATGCTGGGTCGGGCGGCAATGGCCGATCCCTGGCTGGCTGCGCAGATCAAAGCCAGTGCAAGCGGCCAGACAGCTTTTGTGCCGCAATGGGCTGACCTGCTGCACTGGCTGGCCGATAGCCTGTTGGCCTCCGCCAGTGTTTACCCGGAAAAAAATCGCATCATGCGGGTGAAGCAGTGGTTGCTGATGGTGCAGCCGCGCTGGGGGCAGGTGGCACGGGACTTTTTCGAACAGATCAAAC
>SKHR01000027.1 GCA_007116865.1 Marinospirillum sp.
CCTAGTGTAAGATAGCAATCAACTTAGAGGAGAGTCGCGGGAGCAGGGGCGTCCTACGGACGCCGCGCTATCCCTCCCCGGCCTAGAAGTCCGGGGTATCTCGCGCAAGACAGATGAAAAAAAGACGCACTGATAAGGCAGCTTTTAAAGCGTGCCCCGCAGATGCAAGCGGTAGCTGACTGGATCCAGACGGACTTCTCTGAGCGTTCGGCCAGGTTTGTAAAGCAAGTTATATTGCAGAATGCGAGTGACCTGCTCGCGGGTTTCAGGTGGACAAAGGGCACCAAAAATCACACTGGACAGCGCCTTGGGACTGAATGAGAAGAAACCGACTTCATCTCCATTTTTCAGGGTCTTGAGGGCCTTGGCGTCACTCATCGGACGGATCAAACGCCACTCTTCCTCACTGGCGTAGACCGTCGGACGATGAAATAAGGCGGGAAAGGGCTGGATCGGATGACGCCGCTGAGGCCTTTCCTGGCAATAGATCACCGGACGCAACAGATGTTTTGCACCTGACGGCACCAGCATGGATTGATGAAATTCTAGTACGACGCCACGATGCCGGTCTGCATAACGCTCCCAAAGTAGCGGGTTGTCAGCCTTGGCAAACAGGCGTGCACCACCTAACCCGATGTAACCGCTGGGATCTGGGAACTCAACAGGCGTTGGCTTGAGACGCTGACGAATATCCGCCTCAATGGCCTCACGCTTTTTTTCCGCTTGTTGCTGGAAACTTTCCCAGGTCATCAGGCCTTTCAAGCTGGGGGGCAATGCATCGAACTGTTTTTTCAGGGTCGCCTGGTATTGCGCTTGGGTGACCTGCACCGCTTGTTGCGCCACCATGGGTGCATTGTCTAAATAGGGATCAGACCACTGTGAAATCGCAGTGAAATGCAGGTGGGCATGACGCAGCACGTCCAGGCGTGCCGGTGACAAGTAAACATAGAGTTTAGAGGGACGCTGCATCTTCATCGACAACCGCAGGCAAATAAGTCTGGATGAAAATAGCCGGAAAACGTCGCGGACGTCCACTGCTCAGGCTGGCACAAATAAAGGTCGTCCGGGCCTGCATCAGGGTTTTCTGGTCTGCAGGGCGGTAAAGCTGGAAACGCCGAACCAGACGCATTTTTTGATCACAGTCCACGATCCAGGTCGCCAGTTGAAGGGTTTCACCTTCATAGGCAGGTGCCAAATAATCGATCTCATGACGCGTCACCACCATAGCCCGATCCAACGCCTGGTAATCTTTCAGGGTCAAGCCCAATTGCGCCGAATGCGCCCAACTGACCTGCTCGATATAACGTAGATACTCGGTATTATTGACATGACCATAGTGGTCAATGGCATCCGGCTCAACATCGATCGATAAAACATAGGGGTTCGGCAATTGCCAGGTCATGATCAGGCATCCTGCTGTTCAAGCCAACGAGCATAAGCCGCAGGCGCCATCAATGCCTGGAGTTCCTGTTGCAGCTGGGCCGGATCAACGCTCAAGTGATAAACCCAGGTTTGATAAGGCGCCTCATTGACCTGTTCAGGCGTTTCTTCCAGCGCCAGATTGCAGGCCAGCAAACGCCCACTGACGGGCGACCGGATATCGGATGCAGCCTTGACCGACTCGATCTGGCCGATTGAGTCACCGGCATTCACGACTTTTCCTGCATCTGGCAGCTCGATATAAACCACATCACCCAGTGCTTCCTGTGCCGGGTCGGTGATGCCGACCCAGACTTCATTTTCACTGATCGGCTGCACCCATTGATGGGTCGTTGCCGCATACTGATTTTCAAGCATGATCACTCCCAAAAAATCAACTCAAGTCCTTGTAGTCATCCACTTTGCGCTGAAATAAAGCCCCGACTTCAGCCACCTTGACCTCTCCTTGCAAGCTTTCATTTGGCAACCAGTAAGGGCCGGGGTAGACCAAAAAGCCCTTTTTCACCCGAATGACCTGGTGAATATAACGCCATTCCACCTGCTGACTAGGCTGGTCTTTCAATCCCGCTTCAATGCCCTCATCGGTCAGCTCAAACGTCAACTGCATTTGATCCTGGGCAGCTCGGCGATAACTACGTTTAAACAAGCGAATCAGCAGATGCTTGCGCAACAACAACCAGGCACCGATCCCAAACAGCAAGAGTGCATCCGTCCACATCAAACCCCGCTGACCGATTTGTAAGGCGATGAAAGTCATCAAAGCCATTAAAATCACGCTGGTAAACAGTCGGTGCCGACGCCCATAAGGGCCGTAACGATGATCCAAAAGCGCCGATTCAATGAAACGCGCCTCTGTCCAGGTGTATTCAAAACGCATCACCACCCCTCTTTAAAAAACCGCAGGAAAGGGAACCTTGTTTAAACCAACCCAGGCGGCATAACCCAGCGCACCACCGGCCAGAATCAGGCCCACAATCGAACCCCTTTTCAGACTGATCGGTGCCAATACCATATACACCAGCAGCGCCGCAAACTTGGCCGTCAGCCAGTCGTTAGCAAAAGGGTATTGAGAAATAAAATGCCCTAAGAGCAGGCCGGTCACCAACACGCCAAGGTCACTGAGATGGTGAAGGATCCTTACCAAAGCAGCGTGCACAATCGACAGGCCGATCAAACCACCGACCAGACGAATCGCAAACAGACCCGCGGTGATGGCAATCAATAGCAGGTGAGGGTGTTTGAGCATTTCATAACTCATCAGAGCAGTCTCCAAAGCGATAAAAAACTAATCTTAACAGAAGAGTGGCGCGACAGGCACGGAGATCAGCGCTGACAAAGCGGACAAAAACACGTTGCACGCTGCCCCAGCACGACCTTGCGCAAGGGCGTCTGACATACCAGACAAGGCTGGCCCTCACGGCCATAAACCCGCAATTGCTGAACGAAATAACCGGGCTTGCCATCACCCCCGACAAAATCCTTGAGCGTGGTTCCCCCCTGCTCGATTGCCGCTTGCAACACCTGTTTGATCTGGTCGACCAGACGCACACAGGCCGGACGACTCAGGCGTTTTGCTGCTTTACGCGGATCAATACCGGCCAAAAACAACGCCTCACTGGCATAAATATTCCCCACCCCAACCACGGCATGGGCATCCATGATCAGTGTTTTGATCGCTCGGCTGCTTTTACGGGTGATCTGGTACAAGTAGGCGGCATCAAAGGCATCGTCCAGCGGCTCCGGTCCCAAACGACACAACAAGGGATGATGCTCAAGCGACTCATCGCAGGCCAGGAGCGCACCAAAACGCCGAGGATCATGGTAACGCAGGGCACGCGGGGGGTTATCCGCCACCTCAGATTTCAAGGTCAGTTGATAGTGGTCGTGTTTTTTCCAGGGCGCCTGTGAATCAACCAGGCGTAAACTACCCGACATGCCCAGATGACACAGCAGGGCCAAGGGCGCTTGGGCCGATGCAGCTTGATTTTGCAAGGGCAGAATCAAATACTTGCTGCGACGTACCAAGAGTCCAATCTGACACCCTTGCACCCGAGAAGGCAAATCAGCCGGGATCGGCCAACGCAGCGCGGGCTGACGTACCTCCAGTGCCGCAATGACCGCACCTTCCAGCCAGGGCGCAATCCCACGTCGCGTGGTTTCGACTTCAGGTAACTCAGGCATCGATCAACCTCGACAAATCCCAGCCATAAAAAACCCGGCTGAATGAAGAGCCGGGTCTTTCAGGTCGCACACATCCAAGATCGATTACTTGATCTTGGCTTCCTTATAAGGAACCACTTTACGAACCACTGGATCGTACTTGTTACGCTCCAGCTTCTCAGGGGTGTTACGCTTGTTTTTCATTGTGGTATAGAAGTGACCGGTGCCGGCACTGGATACCAATTTAATTTTCTCACGCATGATTCTGTTCCTTAGCCGGGATTAAACGCTTTCGCCGCGTTTTTGGATATCGGCCAGCACCTGGTCGATTCCTTTTTTGTCAATGATACGCAGACCTTTGGTCGAAACGCGCAGCTTGACGAAACGCTTCTGAGACTCAACCCAAAAACGGTGAACATGCAAATTTGGCATAAAACGACGACGCGTTTTACGCTGCGAGTGGGAAACGTTGTTTCCGGTCAGCGGTTTTTTACCGGTAACCTGGCAAACCATGGACATTGTGTGCCTCCAGTCGATTTTGGGCGCAGGTGGTGGAAATTGAAAGGGCGCTTTTATACCAAAAGGAACGCCTGAAGACAAGCTCAAACTTCGGTTTTATCAAAAGCGCGCGCATTATAGCAGACCCCGTTGGGCAAAGGACACAGGTTTTCCTTCGCCGATCACTAAATGATCAAGTACCCGCACATCAATCAACTGCAGCGCCTGCTTCAAACGCTGAGTGATCTGCTGATCTGCAGCGCTGGGTTCACTCACGCCCGAGGGATGGTTGTGCGCCAAAATCACCGCGGCCGCATTGTGAAACAGCACGCGTTTGACAACCTCTCGCGGATAAACAGAGGCCGCGTCCAGGGTGCCACGAAACAGCAGTTCGAAATCCAGTACCTGATGTTGATTATCCAGCAACAACAGGCCAAAGGTTTCGTGCGGCAAGTCGCGCAGTTTTAAAGTGAGAAAGTCACTGGCGGCTTCTGGACTGGTCAAGGCAGGCCCTTGGCGCAAACTGGCTTCAAGGTGTCTGCGTGCCATTTCCAGCACTGCCTGCAGCTGCGCATACTTGGCGGTGCCCAAGCCATGCTGACGGCAGAAGTGATTCACATCAGCACGTAATAAGGGGCGCAACCCGCCAAAGGTTTGCAGCAAATCCTGCGCCAGACCGACTGCACTGCGCCCGGCGACCCCAACACGAAGAAAAATCGCCAGCAGCTCCGCATCCGATAAAGCTGCCGCGCCCTTTTTCAATAGTTTTTCTCGCGGACGCTCGTCCGCAGGCCAGTCGCGAATTCCCATACAGACCTCCGTGTCTGATTTTTGAGTGATCGGGGAAACATGATAAGGTTAGCCGTCTTCTTTCTATGGGCAAATTGATCCATGACAGGTCTGCACAATAAATCCATTCTTCTGGGTGTGAGTGGCGGCATTGCCGCTTATAAAAGCGCATGGCTGGCGCGTTTGCTGATCAAGGCCGGCGCACAGGTTCGTGTGGTCATGACCCAGGGAGCCAGTGCCTTTATTCAGCCCCTCACCTTTCAGGCGATCACCGGACACCCGGTTCATCAGCAACTGTTGGACACCGATGCCGAAGCCGGCATGGGGCACATTGAGCTGGCGCGCTGGGCCGATGCGATTTTGATTGCCCCGTGCAGCGCCAATTTAATTGCTCGTCTGGCTCAGGGGCAAGCCAATGACCTCCTGACCACGCTGTGCCTGGCTACTCAGGCACCGATTTACCTCGCCCCAGCCATGAATCAACAGATGTGGGCACACCCGGCCACTCAGGCGAATCACCAGACCCTGCTCAGTTATGGTTATCAGCTACTCACCCCGGAATCGGGCGAGCAGGCCTGCGGGGATATCGGCCCTGGCCGCCTGCCGGAACCCGAAACCCTGTGTGCCTGGCTCACTCAGGCGCTTGACGCGACCCAAAAAAGCCGCCTCGCTCAAGGATTGCGTTTTTTGATCACCGCAGGCCCCACCCAGGAAGCCATCGACCCGGTCAGATATCTGTCCAACCACAGCTCAGGAAAAATGGGCTACGCCTTGGCAGCAGCAGCAGCCTCACTGGGCGCAGAGGTCGATCTGGTCTCGGGTCCGGTTCATCTGCCCGCACCCGCTGGCGTGACTCGCCACTCGGTCACCTGCGCTGAAGAGATGCTGTCGACCTGCCAGGCTCTTCAGCCTCATACCCAGATTTTCATTGCCTGCGCCGCCGTTGCAGACTATCGGGCAGCCGAAGTAGCGTGCCACAAGATGAAAAAAGGGCAAAATGAAGAGCCCCTGACCCTCACCCTGGTACGCAACCCTGATATTCTGGCCACCCTTGCACAGGACAACCCTCGGCTTTACTGCGCCGGTTTTGCTGCTGAAACCCAGCAGGTAGAAACTCATGCTGAACAAAAGCTCCGCCGCAAAGGGTTGCAGGCCATCATTGCCAATGATGTCAGTGATCCCCAAATCGGCTTTGGCAGCGAAGAAAACCAAGTGACCCTGCTATTGAAAAAAGGGGAACTAACCCAGACGCTGACTTACCCAAAAATGCCCAAAACACAGCTCAGCCTTGTGCTGATTCAGCAGCTTCTTCAACACTATCAAGAGACTTTTCTGCATGAACAAACCCCTGATCAAGGTTAAGATTCTCGATCCCCGAATTGGCAACGACTGGCCGATGCCTGACTATGCAACACCCGGCTCTGCTGGTATGGATCTGCGCGCGCTGCTGGATGCCCCGCTCACCCTGGAACCAGGCGACACTCATCTGGTACGCACCGGATTGGCAATTCACCTGGCCGACCCTGGATTGGCCGGGCTGATTCTGCCGCGCTCTGGACTGGGCCATAAACACGGAATCGTGCTGGGCAATCTGGTGGGTTTGATCGATTCTGACTACCAGGGTGAATTGATGATTTCAGTATGGAACCGGGGTCAGACTGCCTTCACCCTGGAGCCAGGCGAACGGCTGGCACAGTATGTCGTGGTTCCGGTGGTTCAGGTTGAACTGCAAACCGTCGAGACCTTTGACCAGAGCGATCGAGGTGCCGGCGGGTTTGGCAGCTCGGGACGCCATTAAGCCTTCACAAGGAGCCCAGCGAATGGACCTACCTGCCTCAATTTTTCGTGCCTATGACATCCGTGGTGTGGTGGGCAAAACCCTGACCCCGGCTATCGTCGAACAACTTGGCCTTGCCCTGGGTTCAGAAGCGGCGGCCCGGGGTGAAACCACCCTGGTGGTGGCACGTGATGGCCGTGTTTCCGGCCCAGAACTGACCGAAGCGCTGAAAAAAGGGCTGCTCGCCAGTGGTCGGGATGTGATCGATATCGGCCAGGTGCCCACGCCCGTGCTCTACTACGCCGCTGCAACCCTGCAAGGCACTCAGTCGGGCATCATGGTGACCGGCAGTCATAATCCACCCGACTACAATGGTTTTAAGTGTGTGCTCGCCGGAGAGACCCTCTTTGGTGAGGCCATCACTGGGCTTTATGATCGTATCCTGCGCCAGGATTTCACTCAGGGCCAGGGCATGGAGAAGTCAATCGACCTGGGCATGACCTACCTTGATGCCATCCTGTCCCGAATTCAGCTGAACCGCCCACTCAAGGTGGTGGTTGATACCGGCAACGGGGTTGCCGGAGAGCTGGCGCCCTTGCTGATGGAGCGTTTAGGCTGCGAAGTCACTGCACTGTTCACAGAGATTGACGGCACCTTTCCCAATCATCACCCGGACCCCGGCAAGCCAGAAAACCTGAAAGACCTGATCGCCACCGTCAAACAACAAGGCGCGGATCTTGGTCTGGGCTTTGACGGTGATGGCGATCGCGTCGGAGTGATCACCCCTCAGGGTGAGCTGATTTTCCCGGATCGTCTGATGATGGCCTATGCCGAAGACCTGCTCAGCCGCTGTCCTGGCGCGCAGATCATTTATGACGTCAAATGCACCGGCAATCTGGGCAAGGTCATCACCCAGGCGGGCGGGCAGGCCGAAATGTCGCAGACCGGCCACTCGCTGATCAAGGCACGCATGAAAGCCACCGGCGCACAGCTGGCCGGTGAAATGAGTGGGCACATCTTTTTTGCCGAAGGCTGGTACGGCTTTGATGATGGCCTTTATGCGGCCGCTCGCCTATTACAAATTCTGGCGGCCCAACCCCTGGATGCTGACGCCTTTTTTGCCCGCTATCCACAAGACATCAGCACGCCGGAAATCAATCTGACCGTGACGGATGAGAACAAGTTTGCGCTGGTCGAAAAACTCGCACAAGAAGGCGATTTTGGCACCGGCACACGCACCACTCTGGATGGGATTCGTGTAGACTATGAAGATGGCTGGGGGCTTTGTCGAGCATCCAATACCACCCCGGTTTTAGTGCTGCGATTTGAGGGCAAAACCCAGGCCGCACTGGAGCGCATCCAAGAAGTTTTCCGCCAGGCACTCAAGCAAGTCGCCCCCGAGCTGACCCTGACATTTTGATTTTTGATAAGGTCGAATAATTGATGAGCCCAACCTCTTCCGCCAACAGCCCACAAACTACGGTCA
>SKHR01000224.1 GCA_007116865.1 Marinospirillum sp.
AAAGGCGTATAAAGCGCCAGCCCCATCATCATGTAACCGATCTGACTGATGATGTGAAAAGACAGAATACGACGGAATTCAAACTGAGCCGCAGCACCCAAAACACCGGTCAGCATGGTCAACGCGGCCCCCCAGAGTAAAATCTGGTGAGTAAACTCGGGGTTCTGGTTGAACATCAGCGTGAACACCCGGAAAAGGGCATAGACTCCAACCTTGGTCAGCAAACCAGCGAAGAGAGCGGATACGGCCACGGGTGGTGTGTGGTAAGACGCAGGCAGCCAGAAAAACAGAGGAAAGGCACCGGCTTTGATGCCAAACGCCACCATGAACATGATGGCCACCACATCAATCAGTCCGGTGTGCTCCGCCTCATTCAGCTTGACCGCGATATCGGCCATGTTCAGCGTGCCGACCAGGCCGTAGAGGATGCCGATGGCAGACAGGAAAATCACCGAAGACAGCAGGTTCAGGGTGACATACTTGATCGCCCCTTCCATCTGTGAGCGCTCACTCCCCAGAATCAACAGTGAGAAGGAAGCCACCAGCATGACTTCAAACCAGACGTAGAGGTTAAAGATATCCCCAGTCAGGAAGGAGCCCGCGACCCCGGCTAATAGCAAGTGCATCAACGGAAAGTAGCCAAAACGCTCATAGCATTCAGAGGTGGTGGCCAGTGAATAAATCGCAATGGCGAAACCCATCATGCCAGTGAGCACCACCATGATGGCACTCAGCAGATCTGCGACCAGGGTGATGCCGATAGGCGCAGCCCATCCACCCATATGCATGACCACGTGACCATCACGCAGCACAGCCAGTAACAGCATGATACTGGAGACCAGTAAAGCCCCGGTACCAAGCACAGCAATGATACGTTGAGCCATGCTGCAGCGCCAAAACACCAAGGAGACGGCACCACTGGTCAACGCGATAAAAATTGGAAGCGCAACCTCAGGCATCATGAATCGGTTTCCTTCATCTGATCCAGATCATCGGCCTGTACGATTTCGTAAGCCCGGTGGATAAGCACAACTGCGAATGCCAGTACACCAAAGGCAATCACGATGGCTGTCAATATCAATGCCTGGGGCAGGGGATCTGCCACCGGGCCCAGGGGTGCCATTGCACCTTCTGGAATCAGCGGTGGGGCACCACGAGTCAGCCCAGAGGCGGTAAAAATGAGTAGGTTGGCTGCGTTGGATAGCAGCATCAGGCCAATCACCAGTTTCACGATACTGCGTCTGAGCATCATGTAAACGGAGGCCGCAAACAGCAGGCCAACGACTATCGCCATGATCGGTTCCATAGCGTCTCCTTAAGCTTCTTCTGATTCGGCCAGGGCGACCACAAAGGTCATCACAGTGCCCACAACAGCCAGATACACACCAATATCAAAGATCAAAGGTGTGGAAAGTTTGAGTTCAGCGCCACCAGGCAAGGCGATCGGCCACCACTGAGCGGTCAAGAAAGCCTGACCGTGAATCAGTGCAGGAAACGCCGATGCCACGCCAAAAAGCAGGCCGATGCCAATCATTGTCCGAGGATCAATGCGCAGTAGATCTCGCGTGACCTCAGAGCCAAAGGCAAACAGGTAAAGAGAAAAGGCCCCCGCCGCGACCAGGCCGGCAATAAAGCCGCCGCCCGGTTCATCATGTCCGCGCAAGAGCAGGAACAAGGAGAAAATCAACTGCAATGGCAGCAGAAAGCGAGCGGCCGCATAAAGAATGAGCGTACCAGGTTTCATCATGACGCAGACTCCTTACCCTGTTCTGGTTGAGCGGTTGAAGCACACTCTTTAGGCGGTGATTTTTTTGCCTGTTTTTTCAGGGGAGGCAAAATCAGGCTGCCTGCCAAGTGGTTGGCGCCTGGCGCCGTTTCTGGATGTAGGCGCAGCATCGCATACACGCCCAAGGCCGCCAGTGCCAGTACAAAAATCTCGCCCAGGGTATCCAGGGAGCGGAAGTCCACCAGAATCACGTTGACGATGTTGCGTCCATAAGCCAAAGGCTGGCTTTGCTCAATCATCACACTGGAAATGCTGGGCACCAGTTGAACATCAATGGTGACCATGATCAGCAGGGTCATTAACACCCCGGTTGCCGCAGCGACCAAAGCATCACGAATTCGCTGAGTCGGGGTGGACAGGTTGCCAAAGCTGGGCAGGCGGAATAACACCAAAACCAGCAGAATCACGGTCAGGGTTTCAACCAGAATCTGGGTGATCCCCAGGTCAGGCGCACTGAAAAGAATAAAGATCAGTGCCACGGCAAAGCCGACGACCCCCATGGAAGCCACCGCACCCAGACGTGAGCGCGTCAGGAAGACCACCGTCGTGGCGGCGACCAACAGGCCAACGGTGACCAGCTCATGAAGCTGTACCTGAATGTCCCAGTTCCAATGCAGCTGATAGCGCCAGATCAGAGTGTAGCCAGTCAGACCAACAAAGGTCAGCAGAATCACGGTCAGATAGTTGCGCATGGAGCCGTTTTGCAGCCAGCGAGTCTGCCAGTCAGCAATCCACACCAGGCCATCCATGAGTTTGAAATAACCCGCCTCGGGGCCGCGGGCAATGATTGGATTCAATACCGCAACCTTGGCCCGATAGGCATCCCAATGGCGGAAAACCAAGCCACCAACAATCAGGCTAGCAATCGACAGTAGCAGTGGAGCATTGATGCCATGCCAGAGAGAAAGCCCATAGCTGATCTCATAACCGGCCACCGCGCTGGAGGCTGGGAGTACCAGCAGGCTGCCAGCCATGCCAGGCATCACGCCAAACAAAAGTGATAAAAAGGCTAGAGTAAGCGGTCCTGCCAGCATCGGCCAGTCGGCTTCATGGGGTTTTTTCGGTGTGGTCTTGAGGGCACCAAAAAAGGGTCGTAAAACCACCACGCCCGCGACGGCAATACCTAAAGCAGCGGCTGCAAAAGCCAGTGTCAGTGTGAAGGCTTTTAACACTGAGCCACCCAGTACCGCTTCAAACATCAGCTCTTTGGCAACAAAGCCAAACAAGGGGGGCAGCCCTGCCAGGGACAGGCCGGCGACCACCGCAGCAACCATGGTGACGGGCATCAGGTGGCGCAGGCCGCCCATTTCTGGCACTTCTTTGGTGCCGGTGGAATGATCCAGCGCACCTGCGACCATGAACAGTGCGCCTTTATACAGAGAGTGGCCGAGCAAAAAGGCGGCAAAGGCCAGCATGGCTTTTTCGGTACCGATCCCTAGTAGCAGGGTCAGGGTGCCCAGTGCCATCACGGTTGAATAGGCCAGCAGCTTCTTGATGCCGGTGCTGCGAATGGCCATGAAAGCACCCACAAACATGGTGGTTGCGCCAAATAGCGGCAGAATGAACTGCCAGGCTTCTGTCCCCCCCAGTGCCGGATGCAAACGCGCCAGCAGATAAACCCCAGCCTTGACCATGGTGGCCGAGTGGAGGTAAGAGCTGACCGGCGTGGGCGCGGCCATGGCATTGGGCAGCCAGAAGTGGAAAGGGAACTGGGCTGATTTGGTAAAAGCACCGCCGAGCAGACACAAGAGCATGGGCAGGTAAAGTGGATATTCCCGCAGCACCTCGCCCTGAGTCAGGATTTCTTGCAGGGAATAGCTGCCAGCGCCTTGCGCCAGTAAAACCATGCCTGCCAGTAATGCCAAACCACCGCCTACGGTGATCAGCAGGCCCTGTAATGCGGCTTTACGGGCGGAGGCATCCTGATGATTGAAGCCGATCAGCAGGTAAGAGGTGATACTGGTCAGCTCCCAGAAGACAAACAGAGTGATCAGGCTGTCGGATAACACCAGGCCCAGCATCGATGCCATGAAGGACAGGAGCACCACATAAAAGCGAGTTAGATCCTGGTGTCCGTGCAGATAGCTGCTGGCGTAGAGCAGAACAAAGGTGCCGATCACGCTGATCAACAAGGCGAATAACAGGGACAGACCGTCCAGTGTCATGGTCAGAGAGATGCCCAGACCTGGGATCCACTCCATCGTCTGAACCAGAACCTCGCCCGACATGATCAGGGGAAGCTGCATGGCAAACCACACGGCCAGGCTGGCAGGCAATAACGCCAGTACCCAGCCTAGGCGATCTCTGAAACGCGCGCTCAGCAACGGCGTGAAGGCTGCCAGTAGGAAGCCCGAAAACACGGCAAACTGCATGATTGTTGGTTTCCTTCGTAGACTGCTTGAAAGTGATATTTATCGTTATTTGCAGACAGAGCCGCACTCATAGCGGTAATCAGTGGGCATTCTGTCAGCGTTTTATTTCAGAATACAATGAGTTTTATCTTCGACTCAATGACTCAGAGACTCACCCTAGTGATGCCCTGGGCAGAAAACAACCGACTCAGCAGGCTAATACAGACATTGACCTGCGACAATACAGCAAAAGTCGCTGACGCGGGTGGTGCCAGCCAGTCGATTAAATAAGAAGGAAAATCCCTCCGGGTGCGACAAAATGCCATCACATTAGGGCGTTTCCCAGCCTTGTGCATGCTGTTTGACCAGCTGACTTAACAGCGCAATATGGGCATCACTGGCATTGAGTGCGGGAATATAATGAAACGCACCACCGCCCGCATCCATAAAGATTTCACGATTTTCTTCTTCGATTTCTTCGAGGGTTTCCAGGCAGTCGGCGCTGAACCCAGGGCAGATCACATCTACCCTTGCGGTGTGATTTTTGCCCAGCTTTTCAAGTGTTTCATCGGTATAGGGCTGTAGCCAGGGCTCACGACCAAAGCGCGACTGGTAGGTGAGCATCCACTGATCCTGGCTGAGTCCAAGGCGTTGTGCGAGTGCGGCGGCGGTGGCTTCGCAGTGACGCGGGTAGGGGTCGCCCTGTTCCGCATAGCGCTGGGGAATGCCATGAAAAGACAGAATCAACTGATCCGCAGGTCCGCCCTGGCTTTGCCAGTGCTGCTCAACACTCAATGCCAAGGCTTCGATATAAGCCGGATGCTGGTGATAATCGCGGATCAGGCGCAGTTCAGGCCAGTGAGGGCAGGCTTGCAGGCTTTTCATCAGGCGATCAAAGGCCGCGGCGGTGGTGGTAGCAGAGAATTGCGGATAAAGCGGTAGCACCAGCAGGCGCTCGATACCGCTTTTGCGCAATTCACGGCCGATGCTTTCCATGCTCGGTTCACCATAGGTCATGCCCAGAAAAACCGGGATCTTTTGGCCATCCTGACTTAACACCTGTGCCAGGCCTTCCGCCTGTTGGCGACCGATGCTTAATAGTGGAGAGCCTTCTTCAGTCCAGACTTTTTGATAGTTGCGTGCCACTCGTGCGGGGCGAGTACGCAGAATGATACCGTTAAGGATCAGCCACCAAAGTGGACGCGCAACGTCCACTACCCGCTTATCCCACAAAAATTCTTTCAGATAGCGCCTGACCGCTTGTGGGGTGGGGGCTTCCGGGGTTCCAAGATTCATTAACAAAACGGCATAGGGCGGACGTGAAGACACAGAGATCTCCTGCTGGGAAGGAAAAAAGTGGAGAAAGTATACGGGGTTGTCGAAGTGGATCCCAGCCCTTGGGCTGAGATCAAAGGGAGACCGGCATGCAGTGAGTCGCGGTCGAATAATGAGCGGGGCGACCGATGATTTCGTCTTGAGGCACGCTGTGAACCAGATGCGCCTGTTTGATTCCCAGGAGTTTCAGTTCGGCACTGGCCTGGTCCAGACTGCGATAGACCTTGGGCTGTTCACGCCACCCGGTCAACAGGTCAACTTCATCCTGCCAGCGAATCTGAATCAAATAAAAATGACTGGATGCATGGCTGATGATATTCACCTGCACCTCCCGATGTTCATGTAACAGCTTTTTTAGTTGTTTGATCTGCATAAGACCTCCAAGTGATTTTTTGTTTGGATTTTCATGATAAAAAACCTTTTTATTTAAGGGGTTAAATTTTCACCCATTTGACTTTAGTCGTGTGGGTTGTTAAAAAGTTCAGTGGGCTTTAAAAAAGCTTAATGGTTTGCACCGAACCTAGACAAAGGTTAGCTTGGGTGTTTGACGTTTGTGTGACACCCTGTTTAGCAGGCCAGCCTACCCCTTAAAAAAACTAAAAACACTTGTAAGGAGTGTTCATCATGAGCCAAGACTCAACCGACAAGGCTTCATCAGGCCCGAAGGATCCCATGATCCCTGACGGTGAAGTCAATCCCATCGATACGGACTATCAAATTGGCCAAGACAATATCGCTCTAAAGGTGGGGCCTTTTGGCTTGGACATCCATAACCGCGTGTTTGCAATATCTGCTTTGGCTGTGATCGCGTTTGTAGTGCTCACCGTGGCCTTTCATACTCGGGCTGAGGCGGTTTTTGGAGATCTGCGCGGTTGGTTGACGACCAACCTGGACTGGTTCTTTATTTCAGCAGCCAACGTTTTTGTGCTGCTGTGTTTGGTGCTGATTTTTTCTCCTTTAGGCAAGGTGCGCCTGGGAGGGACTGAAGCAACCCCCGACTTTTCCTATCTTGGCTGGTTTTCCATGCTGTTTGCAGCGGGCATGGGTATCGGCCTGATGTTCTTTGGTGTTTCCGAGCCCTTGGCGCACTTTTCTACGGCCTTAGGTGGCACCAGTCTGGAAAATGGTGTGCGAACTGACTGGGCGCCCCTGGGAGCCGCGCTGGATGATCCTCTGGCTGCAGAGCGCCTGGGCATGGCAGCCACCATTTATCACTGGGCACTGCATCCCTGGGCAATTTATGCAGTGATCGCCTTGGGTTTAGCCTTGTTCTCCTTCAATAAAGGTTTGCCGCTGACTATTCGCTCGGTGTTTTATCCCTTGTTGGGTGAGCGGGTTTGGGGCTGGCCAGGACACATCATTGATATTTTAGCCGTGCTGGCAACCCTGTTTGGTTTGGCCACCTCTTTAGGGCTAGGCGCATCCCAGGCGGCTGCCGGTTTGAACTATCTGTTTGGCATGGATGAGGGCACGGGCACTCAGGTTTTGCTGGTGATCGGCATCACCATGATCGCCTTGATCTCGGTTTTGGCCGGGCTGGAAGCCGGTGTGAAGCGTCTTTCTGAAATCAACATGACTCTGGCGGCATTGCTGCTGTTATTTGTGATCATTGTGGGTCCCACGGTGGCGATACTCACTGGCTTTGTCGGTAATCTGGCCGCTTATTTTCAACACTTACCGGCACTGGCGAACCCAATCGGACGTGAGGATGTGAACTTTTCACAGGGCTGGACAGCCTTCTATTGGGCCTGGTGGATTTCCTGGTCACCTTTTGTCGGCATGTTCATCGCGCGGGTGTCGCGTGGGCGGACGGTACGTGAGTTCCTGATTTCAGTGTTGCTGATTCCTTCGCTGGCCTGTGTGCTGTGGATGTCAGTGTTTGGTGGAACCGCGATTCAGCAATTCCTCGGTGGTTATGAGCTGGTTGCTGAAGCGGCCCTGCCTTTGCAGTTGTTCACCATGCTGGACATTCTGCCGCTGGCGCAAATCACTTCCTTTATTGCGATCATTCTGGTGGTGGTGTTTTTTGTCACCTCATCAGACTCTGGCTCTTTGGTGATCGACACCATCGCGGCAGGTGGCAAGGTCAATGCGCCGACACCTCAGCGCGTGTTCTGGTGTACTTTCGAAGGTCTGGTCGCCATTGCTTTGATCCTCGGTGGGGGACTGGTTGCCCTGCAGGCCATGGCGGTTTCTGCGGGCTTTCCCTTTACGCTGGTTTTGTTGATGGCTTGTGTGGCGGTGGTGAAAGGCTTGATGTCTGAGCCAAAGGCTGTTTAATCTAGAAACCGCTGATTTGGCAACTTAGCCAGTACAAAAGGGTGCCTTAACACGGCGCCCTTTTTCAGTGATGCTCAGTTTGGGAGGGAGTATGCAGGCCGAATCTTTAGAGGTGTTAGAGTTCTTACAGCAACACCCTCCATTCAGTTTTTTGCCAGAAGAAGAGCTTCACTTGGTGGCTTCACAAGTCGAGGTGAGCTACTTCAAAGCGGGGACACAGATTTTAACCTTTGGCCAGGAAATCGATGCCCTGCATCTGGTGCGCAGTGGCTCGGTTGAGGTGTTTCGGCGCAATGGTGATTTGTATAATCGCCTAAGCGAAGG
>SKHR01000019.1 GCA_007116865.1 Marinospirillum sp.
TACTCTTTGCCGGCAGAGGTTCAAGATCAGATGCGTGAGATGATCGCGCAAATGGCCCGTGAGCTGGGTGTGGTCGGTCTGATGAATGTGCAGCTGGCCTGGCAGGATGGTGAGATTTATGTGATCGAGGTGAACCCTCGTGCTTCACGCACCGTGCCTTTTGTCTCCAAGTGCATTGGCACCTCCCTGGCACAGATCGCAGCACGCTGCATGGCGGGCACCAGCCTTGAAGCCCAGGGCTTTACTCAAGAGGTGATCCCACCCTTCTTTAGCGTCAAGGAAGCGGTTTTCCCCTTCAATAAATTCCCCGGTGTGGACCCGATCCTTGGCCCGGAAATGAAATCAACTGGCGAAGTCATGGGCAGTGGCCTGTCCTTTGCGGAAGCCTTTTTGAAAGCGCAGTTGGGCGCGGGCGAAAAAATGCCCAAAGCCGGTGGCAAAGCCTTTTTGTCGGTGCGCGAAATGGATAAAAGCGCGATCGCGGAAGTGGGTCAGCGTTTGACCGACCTGGGTTATTCGCTGGTGGCAACCAGTGGCACGGCCAGGGTGCTGGCAGAGGCGGGATTGACTGCCGAAGTGGTCAATAAGGTGGCCGAAGGGCGTCCTCACATTGTTGACAAGATCAAAAATGATGAGATCGCTTATATCGTTAATACCACCGAAGGTCGCCAAGCGATTGCGGATTCATCAGGCATTCGCCGTGCGGCTTTGCAGCACAAGGTGCCCTATACCACCACTCTGGCGGGTGCGCTGGCCCTATGCCAAGCCTTGCAGTACGGCATGGATATCAAGGTTCGCCGTTTGCAAGCGCTGCACGCAGGAGAAATCTAATGCAAAAAAATCCGATGACGCTTGCAGGAGAGCAGCGGCTACGCGAAGAGCTGGAACAGCTTAAAACCAAGGAACGTCCTCGTATTATTGAGGCAATCGCTGAGGCGCGGGAGCATGGTGACCTGAAAGAAAACGCGGAATACCATGCCGCACGTGAGCAGCAGGGCTTCATTGAGGGACGGATCCAGGATATTGAAAGCAAACTCAGCAGTGCGCAGGTGATTGATGTGCGCCAACTGCCGCAAACCGGTAAGGTAGTGTTTGGTGTGACGGTTCGGGTCCAGCATCTGGAAACCGAAGCGGAAAGTGAATACACCATCGTCGGTGAAGATGAAGCCGACTTGAAGGTCAACAAAATCTCCTACACTTCACCGATTGCGCGAGCACTGATTGGCAAGGAAGAAGGTGACGTGGCTTTGGTGCAAACACCAAAAGGCGCGGTTGAGTATGAGATTTTGCAGGTGGTTTACGGCGACGAGTGACACAGGATGCGGGTCGGCCATTGGCCGGCCCGCAAGCCATTAACGTGGTACTTTAGACAGTTTCAAGTTGGGTTTTTTCGCAGCACGATAGAGCAATGCCATCTTGCCGATCACCTGAATGACCTCGGCGCGGCAGTCCTGACTGAGCTGAGAAATCAGTTGCTGACGGGCTTCACGATCACTGATGGCGAACTTGACCTTGATCAGCTCATGATCGTCCAGCGCTCGCTCGGTTTCTTTGATCAAACCCTCGGTCAGACCCTGTTCAGCCACATAAATGACCGGATTGAGATGGTGTCCAACGGCGCGTAACTCGCGTTTTTGTGTGCCCTTCAGGCTCATGTTAGTTTACTCGTGATTTGGCGGAACAAACCGCTATTTTACCTGCTCCCTTTAGCAGGGTCACCCATGAAAGGAGATTCTTCGTTTGGCGCGATCAAAAACCAGTGCTGGCTGGCTGAAAGAGCATGTCGATGATGTTTGGGTGAAGCGTGCTCAAAAGGAGGGTTATCGCTCTCGAGCAGCGTATAAATTGATTGAGCTGGATGAAAAGGATCAATTGCTGCGTCCTGGCATGACCGTGATAGACCTGGGGGCGGCCCCCGGTGGGTGGTGTCAGGTGCTGGCTCAACGCCTGGGTGGCCGAGGGCGGATTCTGGCCTCGGATATTCTGCCCATGAACCCCATTGAAGATGTGCAGTTCATCCAGGGCGACTTTACCGATGATGCGGTGTTGGATGCGCTGCTTGAAGCCATGGGTAATCAGCAGGCTGACCTTGTGATCTCGGATATGGCCCCCAATATGAGTGGTATGAAGGCCATTGATCAGCCCAAAGCCATGTATTTGGTTGAGCTGGCACTGGATCTGGCCTGCCAGCTGCTTAAGCCGCAAGGCGCGTTTGTAGCCAAGGTGTTTCAAGGGGAAGGGTCGGCTGAGCTTTTACAACAGCTCAAACAGGATTTTCAGCGGGTGGTGACACGCAAGCCGGCGGCGTCACGTGCCAGGTCGAGCGAGATCTATCTGGTGGCACAGGGTTTTAAGGGGCGTTGATTCCGGCTCTGTTTCACTGAGTGATATAAAATAATTATGAAACGCATCGGGCTTGATGCCGGTCAATTTCTACTGTGATTAGTGTATGATGCCCTAAAGTGCTTATTGCGCCTGGGTACAACCGATTTAAAGAGGGCTCTGCCTTGAACGATATGGCCAAAAATCTCATTCTGTGGCTGATCATCGCAGCGGTATTGCTGACGGTGTTCAACAACTTTAATGTTGAGACCACCAACAATGCGCTGAACTACTCCCAGTTTGTGCAGGAAGTTCAGCAACAGCAAGTGCGAAAAGTCGTGATTGATGGCTTCGAAATCCATGGCGAGCGCGTTGATGGCAGTCGTTTCCAAACCATTCGCCCAGCCGCGGAAGACCCCCGCTTGATGGATGACCTGCTCAGCAACAACGTGCTGGTCGAAGGGCGCAAACCGGAAAGCCAAAGCATCTGGACTCGCCTGCTGATTGCCAGTTTCCCGATTTTGTTGATCATGGCCATTTTCCTCTTCTTTATGCGTCAGATGCAGGGCGGCGGCGGTGGTCGTGGCGGCCCGATGAGTTTTGGTAAATCCAAAGCCCGTTTGTTGACCCAGGATCAGATTAAAACCACCTTTGCCGATGTGGCTGGCTGTGATGAGGCCAAGGAAGATGTCAAAGAGTTGGTTGACTTCCTGCGCGATCCAAGCAAATTCCAGCGCCTGGGCGGTAAAATTCCTCGCGGTGTGCTCATGGTGGGCAACCCAGGTACAGGTAAAACCCTGCTGGCCAAGGCGGTCGCGGGTGAAGCCAAGGTGCCCTTTTTCACAATTTCTGGTTCTGACTTCGTGGAAATGTTTGTTGGGGTCGGGGCCTCGCGAGTGCGGGATATGTTTGAGCAGGCGAAAAAACAGTCCCCCTGCATTATTTTTATTGATGAGATAGATGCGGTCGGTCGCCACCGGGGTGCAGGCATGGGTGGAGGCCACGATGAGCGTGAGCAAACCCTCAACCAGCTGCTGGTGGAAATGGATGGCTTTGATCCCAATGATGGTGTCATCGTGATCGCGGCAACCAACCGCCCTGATGTATTAGACCCAGCACTGCTCCGCCCTGGCCGCTTTGATCGCCAGGTGGTGGTCGGCCTGCCGGATATTCGTGGTCGTGAGCAGATTCTTAAGGTTCACATGCGCAAAGTGCCGCTGGCCGATGATGTGAACCCTTCAGTGATTGCTCGTGGCACGCCTGGCTTTTCCGGTGCCGATCTGGCCAATCTGGTCAATGAGGCTGCCCTGTTTGCCGCGCGCAACAATCGTCGTCTGGTTGGCATGGAAGAGTTTGATAAAGCCAAAGACAAGATCATGATGGGCGCGGAACGCAAAAGCATGGTCATGACTGAAAAAGACAAGATCATGACCGCTTATCATGAAGCCGGTCATGCGATTCTGGGGCGTCTGCTAAAAGATCACGATCCGGTGTACAAGGTATCGATCATTCCTCGTGGTCGTGCGCTGGGCGTCACCATGTTCCTGCCAGAAGAAGATCGGGTGTCCTACACACGTCGTTATTTGCTGAGCCGCATCACCTCAGCCTACGGCGGACGCATTGCCGAAGAAATGTTCTATGGTGCCGATGGGGTGTCCACGGGTGCGCAGAACGATATTCAGCAAGCGACTAAAATGGCCCGCAACATGGTCACCAAGTGGGGCCTGTCAGATAAGGCCGGTCCGGTGCTTTACAGCGAAGAAGACGGTGAAGTCTTTTTGGGCAAGGGGCATACCGGTGGCAGTCAAATGAACGTCAGCGGTGAAACCGCCAAGCTGATTGATGCAGAAGTGCGCCGGATTTTGGATGAGTGTTACGAAGAAGCCACTCGTTTGCTGGAAGAAAACCGTGACAAGATGGAGCTGATGAAGGACGCGCTGATGGAGTACGAAACCATTGGTGCGCTGCAAATTGATCAGATCATGGAAGGCCGCAAGCCCGAACCCCCCGAAGACTGGGATCAGGGTGATGGTGAGGTGAGCGCCGAAGAGGCGGAGGCCTCCGCAGAGCCTCAAGCGGCAGAGGACGAGCCGACGGATGAGGATGAAGAGCCCAAGCGCCGCCCCAGTGATCCGCTGGGTGGCTCGGTTCACTAAGTTGTTTTAAGGCCCCGCAAGATGCGGGGCTTTTTCCTGAGAGACCGCATGTTATTGTCCAACGCGCAGCGAAGCCTCGATTTGAGTCAGCCCCAGGTGATGGGGATTTTAAATCTGACGCCGGACTCCTTTTCAGATGGTGGATGTTACACCCAGGTTGATTTGGCGCTGGAGCATGCACTGCAAATGGTGGAAGCCGGTGCCGCTTTGATTGATCTGGGTGGGGAATCCACACGCCCTGGCGCAGCGCCTGTTTCTGCTCAGCAAGAGTGTGATCGGGTGTTGCCTGTCTTGCAGGCGCTGCGACCCTTGACCGATGCGTGGATTTCAGTCGATACCAGCAACCCGGAGTTGATGCGTGAAGCCGCTGCGTTGGGCGCTGATTTGATCAACGATGTGCGCGCTTTACGCCAGCCGGGGGCGCTGGAGGCCGCGGCGGCCAGTGGTTTGCCGGTCTGTCTGATGCATATGCGGGGTGAACCCGGCCATATGCAAACCCTGGCAGACTATGAATCCGTCATGGCGTCGGTCGAATCTTTTTTGACTGAAAGAATTCATGCCTGTGAGCAGGCTGGTATTAAAAGAGATCGGTTACTGCTAGATCCCGGATTTGGCTTTGCGAAAACCCTCGCGCATAATTTGCAGCTGTTGAAGAATCTGTCCCGGCTTGGTCACTTGGGTTTGCCGCTGTTAGTAGGAATGTCGCGCAAGCGGATGCTGGGTGATCTGACGGGGCGACCAGCCGATCAGCGTCTTGGGGCGGGCATTGCCGCGCACCTGCTGGCGGTTGATCAGGGGGCAAGCATTGTGAGGGTGCACGATGTGGCACCCATGGTCGATGCGCTGAAAGTCTGGCAGGCGGTACAGACGGGTTAAATTGAACGAAGGAGCCCTGGGCATGGGACGTAAGTATTTTGGCACGGATGGTGTGCGTGGACGCGTCGGTGAGTTTCCGATCACACCGGACTTTATGATGAAGCTGGGCTGGGCCGCAGGCCGGGTTTTTGCGCGTCAGGGTAAAAAGCGCATTCTGATTGGCAAGGATACCCGCTTGTCAGGTTATATGTTTGAGTCGGCACTAGAAGCGGGTTTGTCCGCTGCCGGGGTGGATGTCTATCTGCTTGGCCCCATGCCCACGCCGGCGATTGCTTATTTGACCCAGACTTTTCATGCCGATGCCGGAATCGTGATCAGCGCGTCGCATAATCCTTTTGAGGATAATGGCATCAAGTTTTTTTCTGCTAATGGAGAAAAACTGCCAGATACAATAGAAGAAGAAATTGAAGCCTGGCTGGATCAACCGCTGGAAATTGTTGCGCCAGCGCAGCTAGGTAAAGCCAAGCGAATTGATGATGCGCCTGGGCGTTATATTGAATTTTGCAAAAATACCCTGCCTTTTACTGCATCCTTGGCAGGCATGAAGCTGGTGATTGATTGCGCACACGGTGCGACCTACCATGTGGCACCGCAGGTGTTTTCAGAGCTGGGTGCGGAAGTGGTGGTCATGGGGGCAGAGCCCAACGGGCTGAACATCAACAAGGGTTGTGGCTCCACTCAGCCTTTGGCGCTTCAATCACGCGTGCTTGAGGCGGGTGCAGATCTGGGCATCGGATTTGATGGGGATGGTGATCGAGTGGTGATGGTGACCCATACAGGGCGACTGCTCGATGGTGACGAGTTGTTATATATACTGGCCCGCCATCTGCATCAAAGTGGAGAGCTACAAGGCGGCGTGGTGGGCACTCAAATGACCAATCTGGGCATTGAGCTGGCAATCGCTGAACTGGGCGTGCCGTTTAAACGCGCCAAGGTGGGTGATCGCTATGTCATGGAAATGTTGCAGCAGGAAAACTGGCGTCTGGGCGGTGAAGGCTCCGGGCATTTGATTTGTCGCCATGTGCAGTCGACCGGGGATGGCATTGTTGCCGCACTGCAGGTATTGCACGCTTTGCTGGCGGCTGGTGGACAGATAGAAAGCTGTTTGAAGGGTGTGCGTAAGATGCCGCAAGTTCTGATCAATGTGCGCACTTCACAGGATAAAGAAGCGCTGTTGCGTCATGGCCAGCTGCAAGAAAAAGTGGCGGAAGTCGAGGCGCAGCTGGGTGGTCGGGGTCGGGTGCTGTTGCGACCCTCGGGAACAGAGCCTTTACTAAGAATCATGGTTGAAGGTGAGGAGCAAGAAGAGGTTCAAGCGCTGGCAGAATCCATTGCACAGCGAGTATCTGAGCTGGCTAGTTGAGATTAGGGCAGGATTTATATAGAATCCGACGCCCTTAAACAGAATAAAAACAACCCGAGGGAGAGGCAAAATGAGACGCAAGTTGATTGCTGGTAACTGGAAAATGCATGGCAGCCTGGCTGATATTGGCACTTTTGTTGATGGCTGGGGTGATGCGTCAAAGGTTGATGCCGACTGGCTGGTCTGCGGGCCTTTTCCCTACTTGCCTGAATTGATTAAGCGTTTGGTGCCCTTGGGGATTGCGGTGGGTGCGCAGGATTGTTCCGCACAGGCCTCAGGTGCCTACACGGGAGAAGTGTCTGCACAAATGCTGGCAGATATCGGAGTGAGCCACGTGATTCTTGGTCATTCTGAGCGCCGCGCCTATCACCAGGAAAGTGATGCCCTGGTGTTGGCTAAAGTGAAGCAAGCGCTCGCCTTTGGATTGACGCCAGTGGTGTGTGTTGGAGAAACACTGGTGCAGCGCGAGGCTGGCGAAACGGATGCAGTGGTGGTGGCGCAGTTAGAGGCGATCATCCATGCCCTCACTGATGCGGAGCTGCAGCAGTTGATTTTTGCCTATGAGCCGGTTTGGGCAATCGGCACCGGTCTGACAGCAACGCCTGAGCAGGCGCAGGCGGTACATGCACGCTTGCGAGCCAGCCTGGCAGAGCGAAGCGAAGCCCTGGCTGTAGAGATGCGTATTTTGTATGGCGGCAGCGTGAAAGCCGAAAATTCAGCAGCGCTTTTTGCGATGCCGGATATCGATGGTGGGTTGGTAGGTGGTGCTTCACTCACGGCCCAGGATTTTTTAGCAATCGGTCACTCAATGGAATAGTTGATATGCAAAGTGTGGTTTTAATGATTCACGTTTTCCTTGCAGTGGGGTTAGTTGTCCTGATCCTGCTTCAGCAGGGTAAAGGGGCCGAAGCCGGTGCGTCTTTTGGTGGCGGCGCTTCTAACACAGTGTTTGGCAGCCTCGGGCCTTTAGGCTTCCTGGGCAAGATGACGGCCTGGCTGGCAACCGCATTTTTTGCCACCAGTCTGTTGTTGGCCTATATGGCCACTCAGCAGCACTCACCCGACCTGGGTTTGCCGTCGGATGAAGTGATCGAAGAGTTTCATCGCGATCAGCTGCCTTTGCTGGATGATGCGCCTGCACCACGCGACTGATCTTTTTTTGCCTCGGGGCTTGCCAAGTCAAGGGTGGGCCTCTATCATTTGCCCCGCTTTGACCCCCTGGGGTTGAGCGAGCAATTGCCGAA
>SKHR01000114.1 GCA_007116865.1 Marinospirillum sp.
CGGTTCAAACCCACTGCCGCCAGTGTGCCCAGCACCATCGCCAGCAGCGTGGCCAAGGGCGCAACGATCAGGCTGTTTTTTAAGGCCGCCATCCAGGGGCCTGACGGATTGAAAATTTCCTGATACCAGCGCAGGGAGAAGCCATCCAGCGGATAGGTCAGAAAGCTGCTGACATTGAATGACAGTGGAATGATCACCAGCACCGGCAGCATCAAAAACACCAGAACGCCAACACACACTACCCGAAAGACCCAGTACCAGACCTTCTCAATCGGTGTCGCATAGGGTTGCATTGCCATGATTAATTCCTCACCAGTTGTTTTTGATTCACCATCCGGTGATAAACCAGATACAGCAGCAGGGTCACGATCAGCAGCAGAGAGCCCAAGGCCGCAGCCATGCCCCAGTTATTGGTGGTATTGGTGTAGTAGGCGACGTAGTAACTCACCATCTGATCCGATGGTCCACCCACTAACGCTGGGGTGATGTAGTAACCCAGGGCCATGATGAAGACCAGCAGGGTACCGGCCGCCACGCCGGAAATGGTCTGAGGCACATAGACTTTCCAGAAAGCGATGAAGGGATGTTCACCCAAAGACACCGCTGCCCGCAGATAGCTGGGAGAAATCCCCTTCATCACGCTATACAGCGGCAAAATCATGAATGGCAGCAGAATGTGAACCATGGCCACCAGCACCCCAAAGCGGTTGAACACCAGCTGCAAGGGATCACTGGTCAACCCGGTTGCCATCAGGGTGGTGTTGATCACCCCGCCGGTTTGTAATAACACAATCCAGGAAGCCGTCCGTACCAGCAATGAAGTCCAAAAGGGAAGGAGCACAAAAATCATCAGCAGGTTACTTTGACTGGTCGGCAGGGTGGCCAGCCAGTAAGCCAGCGGGAAACCCATCAGCAGGCAAATCAGGGTGACCGAACCGGCAATGACCAGAGTGCGTTGAAACACCGAAACATAAACCCGCTGCTCTGCCTCGATACGCTGGATTTGACGATCATCATCACGCTGCAGATCAACCGCCGCCAGCAGATAACGATCGGTCGTCAAGGATGAGGCTCGCTGCAAGGCCCGCCAGGTCTCACGCTCTGCCCAGGCGGCATCGATGCTTTGCAGGCTGGCACGCCAGCCTTCAACGGGCTGTTCAACGGGTAGTTGGCGCAGGGTGCGCATCAGCAGCCCACGAAAAGCCGGATCTTCATAGTTTAAACGGCGTCCAATACGCCCCAAACCACCGCCTTGACGTGAAGCACGCAACTCTTCCGCAAAAGCGGCCATGGTGGCTTCATCTGGCAATCCCTGACCATCCCAGGCCTGTAAATGAGCTGCAGTTTCCGGCATCACCTGCATCAGCTCGGTATTATCCACACTGCGCCACAGCATATTGGAAATCGGCACCACAAACACGATCACTAAAAAAACCGCCAAGGGTAGGACCAAGGCTGCGGCTTTGATCTTGCGCCAGCGTTCCGCCCGGCGCAGTTTAGCTTTGAGGCTACGCCCATCAAAAAACGCTGAAGGGGTCTGGGTTTCAGACTGAAGCATGTTCACCATCCTTTAACACCGCTGCAGGCCAAGCCTGCAGCGAATAACCGCTATGACAATTAGAGTCTTGACGCCCAAGCATTGAAACGCTGTTCCAGTTCTTCGCCGTAATCCACCCAAAACTCGGTATCGATTGCCAGGGCACCTTCAAGGTTGGCGCTGGCGGTTGGCATGCGGCTAGCCTGACGCTCTTCCAGCAAATCTAATGCGGCCGGATTGACCGGGCCATAAGGAATGCGTGATGAGTAGGCTGCCTGAGTGTCTGGCTGGCTGGAAAAACGAATGAACTCGTAAGCAGTATCAACATGTGCGGAGCCTGATACGATCGCCCAGTAGTCTAGGTCATAAAGGCTGCCTGCCCAGGTGATCGCCAGATTGCGTCCTTCTTCCTGTGCAGCGGCAATACGGCCATTGTAAGAAGAGCTCATGACCACATCCCCGGCCACCAGCCACTGAGGCGGTTGAGCACCGGCTTCCCACCACTGAATGTGATCTTTCAGCTCATCCAGCTTGGCAAAGGCACGCTCCACCCCAGCACGAGTGCGCAACTGGTCATAAACCTTATCCACCGGCACACCATCGGCCATCAAAGCAAACTCAAGGGTGTACTTGGCGCCACGGCGCAAGCCACGAGTACCCGGAAAGGTTTCTACATCCCAGAAATCAGCCCAGCTCTGTGGTGAGCGTGGCAGACGATCCGCGTTGTAAGCCAGCACGGTTGACCAAACAAAAGTGCCTACACCACACTCTTCAACCGCCGCATCCATCAGCTCATCGGCCAGACCCAGGCGCGCCCAGTCAATCGGCTCAAACATGCCTTCAAAACAACCGCGCACCAGTTCAGGCGACTCGACTTCAACCAGATCCCAACTGACATTGCCGGTTTCGACCATGGCGCGAATACGTGCCAGTTCACCGTTGTAATCACCGGGCACCACTCGCTTGCCTGTCTGCTGAGTGAAAGGACCATAATAGGCCTGCTGCATGGCATCGCCCGAGGCACCACCAAAGGAGATCACGGTAAAGGCCTGTGCCGAGGCAGCCATCATTAAACCACCGGCCAACAGGCCACCCGTCAACCAAAGCTTCATTTGTTGCGTTTTTGCTGTGTGCATGATGTTTTCTCTCTTTTCACTTGTGTTGTGTATGAACTCAACTCATGGCTGAGTGCAGTCCAGTGCTCGTACATCTTCATCACGCCATCCCAGCATGATGTCAGCGCCCACCTTCAGGCTGGAACAAAAGTCCGTGACCGGCACTCGCGCCATAAACTGGCTATTGTCACCAACCCGACAACGCACTCTCAGGTGGTCACCCAGGTAAATAAACTCTTCGATATGGGCTTTAACTCGGTTCGGCAGCCCCTCGCTGGCACCGTTCAGACGGACCCGCTCGGGGCGAATTGAAAGGCGTGTCAAGGCACCCTGCTCGCGCACATTGACCAGAATTGCACCCGTTGAAAGCCCGCCTTCGACCTGCACTTGGCAGCGCTCACCTTCAATAGAAGCGATTCGACCCACCAGCTGATTGTTTTCACCAATAAACTGAGCGACAAACGCATTGCTAGGGGCTTCATAAAGACGATCCGGTGTATCAATCTGCTGAATCACGCCATCATTGAACACCGCCACCCGATCCGACATGGTCAAGGCTTCACTCTGATCGTGGGTGACAAACACCACGGTCAAACCCAGCTGCTCGTGCAGATGTTTGATTTCCAGCTGCATATGCTCACGCAACTGTTTATCCAGCGCGCCCAGCGGCTCATCCATCAAGACCAGTTGCGGCTCGAACACCAGTGCACGCGCCAGCGCGACCCGCTGCTGCTGCCCCCCACTCAACTGGGTCGGACGACGACGCGCAAAGTCTTTCAGCTGAATAGTGTCGAGGATGCGCTCAACCCGTTGGCGTGCTTCTGCTGCCGGCACCTTGCGGGCTTTTAAAGGAAAATGCAGATTTTCCTCTACTGTCATATGTGGAAACAGGGCATAATTCTGAAACACCATGCCAATGTTGCGCTTGTGGGGTGGCAAGGTGTTCAGGCGTTTATCACCCAGAAAAATATCCCCTGATGTTGGCACCTCGAAACCGGCCAGCATCATCAGGCAGGTGGTTTTACCAGAACCTGAGGGGCCGAGCAGAGTGACAAATTCGCCTTGAGCAATCGACAGATTAAGGTCTTTAACAACCAGGTTTTCGCCATCGTAGGTTTTCTGTACACCTGAAAACCGGACCAGCGCATCGCTGTCATATGCTTGCTGCATCTTACCCCCTTCAAAATCGCCGAAAGCCGTTAATTAAAATTGACACTCTAGACGTATTGGCTCGCATCTTGCTTAGTGAGTCATCAGGTGAGCGCCAGGAATTGCAAAATACTAAGCATTTTTCAGGCCAACTTTGCGAAACCGGCCAAAAAGCAGGACTTGCGCGTTAAATTTAATTAACTCAATGGCGGGCCTTGCATCTCGATAAAGCAGGTCGCAGCCATCACGCACCAAAACGGAGCAGCGAGCACCGAACCATGGACCAGAATTGGAATTTAGGACACAGACTCAAGCATGTTCGTCAGCAGGCGGGCTTGTCTCAACGTGAACTTGCCCGTCGCGCAGGCGTGACCAATGCCGCCATTTCTTTAATTGAAGCCAACCAAAGCAGCCCGTCGGTGGCCTCCTTAAAGAAAGTACTGGAAGGCATTCCAATGAGCCTCAGTGACTTCTTTTCGCTGGAGATGCCAGCACAAAACCGCTTTTTCTTTCGCGCCAGTGAACTGCTGCCGATTGCTGAGGGCAAGGTGGATTTCCGCCAGGTTGGCGATGCACGTAAACATCAGCTGCAAATTCTACATGAGCGTTATGAGCCTGGTGCGGACACCGGACGCAGCATGTTAAAACATGAATCGGAAGAAGGCGGCGTGGTGATTGAAGGTGAAATCGAGTTGACCGTGGGTGATGAAAAAGCCATTTTGAAGGCGGGCGACGCCTATTTATTTGATAGCCGTCAACCGCATCGATTTCGCAATCTCGGTTCATCGGTTTGCGTCATCATCAGTGCCTGCACGCCCCCTTATCTGTAACCATCAGTAGCAAGGCGCGTTTCTTCTGGTAAAATGACAGGAAAACACTTGAGCCCTTTGCTCAACGCCTCAAGGATCTTATTGCGTGCCTCATCTGCGTACCAACCGGCTTTTTAACCTGCTCTGGGTCGGCTTGATCGGTGGTGCTTTATTTCATTGGCTCAACTTGCCCCTGGCCTGGATGCTCGGCCCCCTGCTTGCCAACCTGATCGCCAGCCTCTCTGGGCTGGCTGTTGGTATTCGCCCTGGACTGCGGGCCTTCTTTTTGGGTTTGCTGGGTCTGATTCTTGGTGGCCAGGCCAGTCAAGACACCCTCGCTCAGGTCGCTCAGTGGCCTGCCAGCCTTGCCCTGCTGTGTTTAGGGGTTGTGCTTATCATCCTGGGCGTTGCCGCTTATTTTCGTTATGTCGCGGGTTTTGATCGGGCCTCTGCCTGGTTTTCTGCTGTGCCCGGCGCGATGACCGCGATGATCATGATGGGAGGGCAGGCCGGTGGTGATGAAAGACGCATCACGCTGGCCCACGCATTGCGCCTGACGTTTGTGATCCTGCTGATCCCCTCTTTGTTCTGGCTGTTTTATGCGCCCAGCGGCACCTCGTTCAATCCACCGGCACTGCCGGCGGCTCATCTATGGCTGATCCTCGGCGTCTGGCCGGCCTGGTGGCTGGCGCAAAAAGTCCGCCTGCCAACACCTGAGTTCACCGGGCCTTTGTTTTTCAGTGTGATCATGGCGATCAATGGTCTGGCCTTTACCGCCCCCCTGGTCCTGATCGCGCTGACTTTTCTGGTGTTAGGCGGATCCATCGGTGCCCGTTTTTATGGCACACCCTGGCGTGAACTGGTGTGGATTGCACAGCACGCCTTTGCAGCGGCCCTGATCGGCCTGTCACTGGCAGCACTCAGCGCCTTGAGCATGGTGTGGCTACTGGATATCCCTTTTACTACCGCCCTGCTGACCATGACACCGGGAGGGGTTGGTGAGATGGCCATGGTGGCTCTGGCCCTGGGGATTGATCCGGTCTTCATCGCGGCTCACCATCTGTTTCGGATTCTGGCGCTGATGCTGGTCATTCCGTTGGTGGCGCGTTTCTGGCAAAACCCGACCCCATAAAAAAACCCCGCCGAAGCGAGGTCAAAGGTGAACAAAAGCCGGCTCAGTGCTTATCTTCGTAACCGGTGATCATGCTCTTAATGTGCGCGGTGGGCGTGTGACCTGCACTCGCCAGATACACATGCACAATGAAGAAGCACAGCATCATAAAGGCACCCAGGGTATGCAGGGTCGCAACCTGCTCCAGCGTCACAGGTAGAGTGCCGCGCAAACTGCCCCAGAAGAGATAAACCAAGCCACTGACCCACAGCAAGGGGTTGATCACCAGCTTCACCGCCAAATAAGCCAAACGCTGCATCGGGTTGTGCTTACGCTCAACCGTCACCTTGTAGGGGTGCGACTCACCCAGCATCATGCCCCAGGCGTAGTAGCGCGCGATCGCTGGCAACTGCCCCCAGGATGAAGGCACATAGTGCTTCCACTGACCGGTGGTGAAATGCCAGAAAATCGCAAACACCCACAGACCGATCAGCAACCAGGCTGCGATCTCATGCACTTCCACCGCTTTTTGAAAGCTGATCAGTGAATGGCTGCCATGCACTGCAAAACCGGTAAACATCAAAGTGATGATCAAGGCCGCTTGTGACCAGTGCCAAAAACGTTCAAAGCGGGTAAATAAGTATAAGCGCTCTTCGCTCATGATCAGTGCTCCTTGTTCTTGTTACGTGCCGCAGCAGCCATACGCAGCCCCCCATGACCCAGAGCGCCCAGCAGAATCAAACCGGCCAGCCCGAAGCCCATGCGATCCAACCACTGGTGTCTGTCTCGACCCGGCAACCAGACGCCCTCTACACCCTCCAGCCGGCCATTCTCAGCATGGCAAGCCGCACAGTCCAAGGCGCTTTCACTGGGTGCGACCATATGGGTGATCGGCCATAACATTAAGGTGTCTGCAAAATCAAAGTCGCCACTAAAAGGCTGTCCCGCTGCCTCGGTTCCGGCAGTCAACGCAAGATCCCAATCAAAGTTGAACCAGAAGGAGGTGTCGTTTGGAATCGCAACTTGAGGTTTCAGCAGGTGCATGTGAACCGTATCGAAAGGCTGACGACTATGAACGGTTTTAACCGGCCATATACGTGAGTCCGCACCTCCTGGCGTTCCCAAAAATCGGTTCAACTCAACCAGAGTCGACGGATCAATTTGATCTTCCGCTGTGGTGTAGTCGATCACTCCATTAAACCAGCGATATTCGGGTACTACGTTTTCGGCGTTGACGAAGCTTCCTTTGCGGCTGTCATAAGTAATCCATCCGCGCTCATCTCGTTCGATGTAAGGATTGCCATCTTCATCCATTTGCCCAGCAACCGACCAGTCCCACTCCATTCGGGTTGGCACCCCACCGCGTGAAAACTCAGGGATGTGACAGGTCTGGCATGCCAAGGTCTGACCATGATCGTTCAGGCGCTGAGCATGAGTGAACCCTTGGTGCGGCTCATTGCCATGACAGGACTGACAGCTGGCCGGGTTAGCACCATTATCCAAGCCACGCATCATCGGGCCATGATCCGGTGCGGCACTCATGGAGATTCGGCTCCCAGGCACGGCATGGTTTTGTGTCTGGTGACAGTCACTGCAAGTAAAGTTCAACCCGTCAGAAGCCATATGAACATCCAGATCGCGATGAGGATCAATCAACGAAGAGTCCAAGTCACCGTGTTTAACGCCATCGCCACCACCACCAGCAAAGTGACAGCTGCCACAGGTTTCACGCGAAGTCCGGCCCACATGCTGCGCCACACTGACCAGGTCAACCGGCTCGTGGAAAACACCTGATCCAGGCGGATACTCAGTGCGCTCATAGGCGGGGTGACCGGCCAGTCCCAAAACCTTGCGATATTCGCCCGTGTTGTGACAAGCCAAACAATCCACGCGGTTTTCATCTTCAAAATCGAAAGTATGGTCTTCCCAGCCATAACCAATATGACACCCCTGACAGAAGGCCTCATTCGACTCATCTGCAATACAGAAGGTATTAATCATGGTGCGTTTACCTAAACGCTGGCCCGTATCTGGATGCTCGTAATCCCAAGTCCAGTGCGGGGTTTCCATAATGTGTTGGGCGGCTTCAGTGTGACAGCTCAAGCAAGCTCTGGTCACATCTTCACCCGTTTCGAAAGGTCCTTGCAGAACTTCAAACTTGGTGTGGTCAGC
>SKHR01000211.1 GCA_007116865.1 Marinospirillum sp.
AGGCTTTGGCGAGGCTCGGAAACCAGGGTATCCACGCCGCGACTATGCCCCCGGTCATTCAACCAGTGCTGCGTCCAGTGAGCCGTGACTCGAGGACCAATATCGGTGGAGTAGCCAATCCCCAGATTCAGGCTGCGTGGCAGACGGTGACGTAAAAACACTTCCACGGGAATCTGGCGGTCCTGCTGGATTTTTTCCGGATTGGCATCCACCAGTACTTCCTGAAAATAACCACTTTCACGCAGGTCTCGGCTTAATTGAGCCAGGCGCTCGGTTGAGTAGGGCATCCCCGCAATAAAACGCACATAACGCCTGAGCAGGCGTTCTTCCAGGTGTCCTTCATGATCAAAGGTTACCTCACCAAAACGATAGCGAGGCCCGGAATCAAAGTGGATCCAGACATCCGCCACTCCTTGTTCTGGGTAAACTCGTACCTGATGCTGTTCAAAGGCGGCAGAAAAATAGCCATAGGTGAGTGCTTGCTGACGCAAGTGGCGTTTAGCGGATTCATAGGCCGCATGGTTGAGCGGCATGCCCGGTTGCAACTGGCTCATGTCTGGCGGAGTGAAGCTGGCCTGATCCAAAGCCTCCCCCGCCAGCTGCACGCTGACATGGCGCAGGCGCACGGGTTCGCCCAGGTGTAAATCAACCAGCAGCCCAGCCGGATCACCCTCGACCACGCGCATTTGAATCTGGTACTGATAAAACCCCAGCGCTTCAACGGCGGCTTCAATTTGAGTGCGGGCATAACGCGCGTAACGCCGCATTTCCCGTGTATTCCGGGGTGTCACCTGCCCCTGGTGGGCTTCAATATTGCTGCGCACAGTGGCATTTTCGGGTGTCAGGGTGATTTCCAGGCCTGATGCATTCAGCATCAGCGGAAACATCAAGCAAGCCGCACAGATCCACCCGCAGATGGCCCTTTTAGCACGCTGCACCGCTCACCTCGACTTCATAACCGGCGTATTTGCGCAGGTTGATGACACCCTGATCAAAAAGCAAATACTGGCCCTTGATGCCCTGTAAACAGCCTTCGATTCTTGGTTCTTGTGTCGGGTTCAGCGCTCGCACCTTGGTTGGGTAGGTCAATACGGGGTAGTCCAATTCCAAGGGCGGATCGGTTAACTCCTGCCAGGCACAATCCAGCTGCTCCAATGCACCGCGGTAAGTTTGCTGGAGCTGATCACGCCGGGCGGTCAGATCCTGCAAGGGCGGGTCCCCTTTGAGCAGGGTTTGCCAGGCGGTGCGATCGGATAGGGTCGAGGCCAGCAGACGCTCAATCAGACCCGAATCACGCCGAGTTTCAACTTGATACAGGGGAATCGCCTGGCGTGCGCCCTGATCAATCCAGCGCGTGATCGCGTTGCCTTGACGGGTGATGCCGACTTTCAGGTCACTGGTATTGCTCAGGTAAACCCAGTGTGGCTGCCAGCAGTGGGCATCCGCCCAGCCCGGTTCACGGCAGGTGCCTAAATGAGCATGGCAGGTTTCTGGCTTCATCTGGCACAGATCACACTGCGCCAAGCGTTGAAAACAGGGGTAACAATAACCCTGATGAAAACTTTTTTTGGTTTGGCGAGCACAGTGAACACAGCGAATCACTCCGCTAAAGTGCAGCACCAGGCGTTGACCTAACCAGGGATTGAGTGGCGTGTGGGTTTCGCTCCCGTCGGCACCGACCAGCCGCAACTGATAGCTGACCTGGTCTCCGGGCTGGGCCAGCAGTTTACGCAGCAGTCCACGCATCCGCTTAGGCGTCGGGGTTTAGAATATGAATGGGCTCGTGATCACAAGGCTGGCTTTTGGGTGGTTTCGGGGCAACATAACCCACACGTTGGGTTTCTGGCACCTGATGAACCGCCTCGTAGCGAATCACACCTTCCATGCACAGCGCTTTTTGTTCATCGGTCAGCGCCTGGCCGTTCGGCCATTTTCCCAATTCCACGGCCTGCCTGAGCGCGGCATAAACCTCAGGCGTCAGCTGTTGAATCAAATCATCCAGTTTTTGCATTATCCGTTCCTCTGCATTTTTCGTGGCAACAGGGCCAGCAACAAGCCGGTGAGCAAACCACCCAGGTGCGCTTCATTGGCCATATTCAAACCCAGTGAGGCTGACATCGGCAACATGCCCAGCAGCATCCAGCCCAGCATGAAAACCACCAGCGCATTGGGCAAGCCTAAGGCCTGATCCGGATGACGCCGATCCCACAGCCAAGTGTAACCAAGGTAAGCGTAAACCACGCCGGACAAACCACCAAACTGACTGGAGCCATTGATTAAAAACTGAGCGGCATTAGATAACACAGCGGCGACCAGAACAATCATTAACAGGCGCACATGCCCCTGCTGACGTTCAATCACTTCACCCAACACCCACACCCAGAGCAGGTTGAATACCAGGTGCATCCAGCCAAAGTGTAGAAAAATGGGCGTGACCAAACGCCACCACTGCCCTGTAGACAGGGTTTCCGTCAGTGGCAGGCTGATCAGCTGTCCGCCCTGGATGGCCATCGGGGTAAAGGAAAGCAGGAAAAACACCCCCGGCCCCAGCAGCTTTTCAAATGCCAGGGTCACCATCACAGCAAAACCCATCAGCGTCAGAGTTACCGGACGCCGGTTAAATGCCTTGAGTGCCTGCGACCCAAGCGCTGGCCTAGGCTGACGCAACGCAGGCTCTCCCTGCTCCCAGCGTGCCAGGGCGGTTCGTAGTTCTGGCATTTGATTGGGTTCGAGCAACCACAGTGCATGTCCGCCAGATTGCTCATCCAGCAGAATTCGGTGGCGCACTCCGGCCTGCCACAGGTAGCGCGACAAAGGCAGGGGATCTTGCTCAGCGGACAACACCAATACTTTGATCATTTTTTACCCAAAAAAAAGCGACCCGGGTAGAAGGGCCGCTAACAAGGGATCATCATGAGGAAACTACACCCTTTCAGATGCCCTCAGTGGATGAAAGTTCCTGAGTCGACCTAAAAATTTTGCTCATTTTCTGCGGTCATTTCTGCACGCAGTTCTTCCAGGGGTGGGAATTCATCACGCTGGACTTCCACCCAAACAAACTTACCGGCATCCAGACGACTTTCTCCATCAAAGCGGTAGGCCACCAGTCGACCGTATTTGACCGCACTGTAATCCAAACAGGTCAAGTTAGGGCGGATCACCGAAGGGTAACCTTTACACCAGTAATGACCAAAAAACAGTGGTTTTTCATGGTCGGAATAATAACAAAGATGAGTGCGATCTTCAGGGCTCAACAAGCGTTCTTCCAGGATCGGTGCTAATCGATCCGGCTGAAACAGCACATCCCCCCAGGTGCGCGCCTGACGCACCCAAAAACTGGTCCGAAAACGATCACGCACAAAACCATCCTGGCCTTGCTGGGTTTCACCGCCGGGCAACTTCAGCCAGGTACCCCGGGTACAACGATCCACCACCTTAAATGCAAAACTGCCGGGCTGGGCCGACTGGTGCAAAAACGCCTCATCAATCACTGAATCTGGATAGCGCTGCAAAAACTCATCCATCAAGGGCAAATCCCAGCAGGCATGCACAACCCGTAATTCTGGCTCATCAAGCGCTAAAGGCAGGGTCATAAACCAGTCCAGATAACCCTGCCACTCTTGCGGGAAGTCGGCGAACTGCTCCAGGGTTTCCTTGATCACGCGCTGATGGCGTGGCGAGTGTGAACGCAGCGGGGTGCCACTGGCATCCTTGGCATACCAGGCCAACAGGTTGTACTCATGATTGCCCAGAACCATCCGTGCCGTTCCAGCATCCACCATGGCCTTCACATCCTGCAGAGCCTGGCGAATTCGAGGACCACGATCAACAATATCGCCGACAAAAATGGCCTGACGCCCCTGAGGATGGTGCCATATGCCCTGGTCACGCTGATAACCCATCAGCTCCAGCAGGCGACGCAGCGTATTGCCGCAACCATGCACATCACCGATCAGGTCATAACCCGGCATCAGACTCAATCACCTTCAGTAGTTGCTGGGCTGGGCGTTCCAGCCCAGTTTGGTACGGCAGATTTCATAAAAATCGTGACCGACAGGATGGATCAGCTTCAGCTTGTGGGGTTTCTTGCGGATATAAATCAGGTCGCCCGGCTTGGTCACCATATGGGTCTGACCATCACAGGAAACATGTGGGTAGGTTTCATTATTGCCGCTGATCTGAATTTTGATTTCGCTATTACCATCGACCACGATCGGGCGACTCGACAGGGTATGAGGGAACATCGGCACCAAAACAATGGCATCCAGCTTTGGATGCATGATCGGCCCACCACCGGATAAGGCATAGGCGGTCGAGCCGGTTGGGGTTGCCACAATCAGGCCATCCGAACGCTGGTTATAGACCAGCTGCCCTTCTATATAGAGATCAAACTCAATCATTCGAGCCGATTTACCCGGGTGCAGCACCACATCGTTGAGGCCATCGGCGGTGCCAATCGGCTCACCCTCGCGGAAAATTTCTGCATCCAGCAAAAAACGCCGTTCTGAGACATAACGACCAGACAAAACCTCAGCGACCTTGGTTTCCAGCTCATCGGGGCTGATATCCGTCAAAAAGCCCAGCCGCCCACGATTGACCCCGAGCACCGGCACGCCGGTTTTCGCCATCGCGCGTGCGGCACCCAGCAGACTGCCATCCCCGCCAACCACGATCACCAGATCACAGATTTCCGCCAGCATTTTGCGGTTGGCTTCCTGAAATCCATGGCCTAACAACAGGGTCGCGGTATTGTCTTCAACAATGATCTGATAACCCTGATCATCCAGAAAACGCATCAGACGCTTAAGGGTTTCAACCACCCGCTTGCTGCCCATGCGGCCGATCAGGCCAATGTTTTTGAATCCTTGCTTATTACTCATGGCAGGCGGTAACCCAGACCAAGGGTGAAGCCACTCAGGGATAATTCAGCCGTATCGGTGTAAACCATATATTCAAAGTCTAAAAAGAAGTTCGGCGTTAAGTTGATCTCTGCACCCAGACCGTAGCTGATTTCAAACTCACTGACACTGTCCCCATCATCATCCATGTTGGCAGAGGTCATGCCGATTTTGGCATAGGGAGTAAACATATCCAGAGGCAGAGTGAAGCGCCCATAAAGACCAAACAGACGTTCTAAAGAAACCCCCTCATCCTTGTCCTCACCACCCATGGCAAACTGCAGTTCGACACCTGAAAAGGTCGTCAACTGCTGGCCAACCCTGAACTTTAGTCCCTGGGCACTGGCATCGTCTGTGTTCCAGCTATGAATGCCACCCCCCACATAAGCATGGATGGCATCATAACGATCGGTACTGGCATAGAGCCCTAAAGGCCAGGTCAATAATAGTGCCAGCAAAATGGCAGTCGGGGTTCTGAACATCAAGGTTCTCCTCAGAATCAGTCTGATCATGCACAGATTAAACACTGATTGAGCGGGGAAAACCAGTCAAGTCTTATGACTTTTAACCGCGTGCAGCGGCGATCACCCTTGGGCGCACCCAGGCATGATTGATCCATAACGCCAGCAGAATCACGCCGGCACCCAAGCCTAAACGTACCAAATCTACATCACGATTCCAGATCAGCAAATTGACCAGCAACCCTGCGGGCACCAGGGCGTTGTTCATGATCCCCAGCGCTCCAGCATCCACCAGGGTCGCGCCTTTGTTCCATAAAAAATAGCCCAGCCCCGAAGCCACCACACCCAGCCAGATCAGCACACCCCACTGCAAGCTGGAAACAGGCAGGCGCGACCAGTTGCCAAACAAGAGCATGCCCATCAAAGCGACCAGCAAAGCGCCCAAATAGAAGTAGCCAAACACTTGATGATGGGCCAGGCTCTGATCCTGACGCTGCATCACCCATTTATAGGCCACCTGACCGAAGGCAAAACACAGGTTGGCCGCCTGAACCAGCATGAAACCAAGGAAAAAATCAGAACTCAACGAGTCATAACGTATGATGGCCGCACCGATCACCGCCAGCCCTGCCGTGAGCAGGTAACCCAGGGTAAAGCGCCGGTTCATCCAGTCATCCAGCAAGGCGATATACACGGGGGTAAAAATGGTGAACAGTACCACCTCGGGCACACTCAACAGAGTGAAAGACTGGTAAAAACACAGATACATGATGCCCAGCTGGATGCCACCAATGCCCATCAACTGTAACTTCAGCCCATTGGCGACTCGATGGCGCAACAGCAAAGGCAAAAACACCAGGCTGGCCAACAGGGTTCGAGTCAGAACCGCAAAATAGGCATCCACATCCGCTGCCAGATATACCCCGATCAGACTGAAAGAAAAGGCCCATAACAGGGTGACTGCCCACAAATAAATCATGCTCTGTTAACTCCAGAAGTTTTTAAAGTTAACAAAGTATAGCGCGGAACCTTTAATCAAAACAAATATCACAAAACCTATCGAAAAATTAATTAATTTAAATTTTACCTATGAAAAGACTTCGTGTAACAATAGCCGAAATTCATTAAGGAGCCAGTTTTCGATGCAACCAATTAAAGTAGATGTCACGATTTTAGGAACCGGCACTGCAGGCATGGGCGCTTATCGTGCCGCCAAAGCCGCAGGAAAACGAGTACTACTGCTTGAGCCCTATCACTATGGCACCACCTGCGCCCGTGTCGGCTGCATGCCAAGCAAGCTCTTGATCGCAGCGGCTGAAGCGGCTCACCAGGCACACACTGCAGAAGGTTTTGGGGTGCACTTGCCGGGTGGTTACCGGGTGGATGGCCGCGAAGTCATGCAGCGAGTCAAAAGTGAACGCGACCGCTTTGTGGGTTTTGTGGTGGAAGATGTTGAAGCCTTTGATCCCGCGGATCGACTGAAAACCTCCGCCACATTGATTGGCCCCAAGCGCTTGCAAACTGCCGAAGGCCAGCTGATTGATACACAAACACTCATTGTTGCTACCGGCTCTTCGCCCTTTATTCCTGAGTTTTTCAAGCAGGCAGAAGATCGCCTGATCATCAATGATGACCTTTTTGACTGGGACGATCTGCCAGAGTCAGTCGCCGTGTTTGGGCCGGGAGTGATCGGTTTGGAGCTAGGCCAAGCCCTGCATCGTTTGGGGGTTCGAGTGCGCATTTTTGGCAAGGGCGGCAATGTGGGGCCTTTGCAAGATCCCAAAATTCGCCAACTGGCTGCGGAGATTTTTGCCGCCGAGTTTCCCTTTTTGCCTGATGCCCAGGTAAGCGCTATTCAACGCACTGACGCAGGTGTTGCCATCACCTTTAACGATGACACAGGACAAAGTCACACCGAAACCTTTGACTATCTGCTTGCCGCAACCGGACGTCGCCCCAACCTGGAAGGCTTGAATCTGGCTGAAGCTGGTATTGCCACCGATGAACAGGGGCAACCCTTGGTTGATCCACTCACTCTCGCTTGCCGGTATCCCAATGGCTCACCGGCACCCGTTTTCATCGCCGGTGATGCCAATAATGACCGCCCGCTTTTACATGAAGCCAGCGACGAAGGCCGGATTGCCGGGGGCAATGCTGCGGCCTGGCCAAGGATTCAGCCCGGTCATCGCCGCACGCCCTTGGCGGTGGTTTTTTCTGATCCACAAATCGCCCAGGCTGGGCAGACCTTCACTGAGCTGTTATCCAGTCAGGGGGAGGATCAACTGGCGATCGGAGAAGTCAGCTTTAGTAATCAAGGACGTTCACGCGTCATGCGGGTTAACAAAGGGCTGTTAAGGGTCTATGCTGATAAAAAAACCGGCTTGTTGTTGGGGGCAGAAATGCTCGGCCCCAGAGCAGAGCATCTGGCCCACCTGCTGGCTTGGGTGATTCAGCAGCAGTTGAGCGTTGAGCAACTTCTCGCCATGCCTTTTTACCACCCGGTGATTGAGGAAGGC
>SKHR01000048.1 GCA_007116865.1 Marinospirillum sp.
CTTTCGTGGCTTTGATCATACTGTAAATAATGCCAGCCTTGGTTGTGAGCAGCAACCCATGACTGCTTTGCAGTCTCCACTTATATCACCGCCCGAATGGGCGATGGTTTACGCGGATTTTTCTAACCTCAAACAGCCGAATTTAACTCATTAAAAAGCCGCCGGTTTTTTATCGCTGCGCACATCAAGGTATTCACGCTGAATCACTGTTTCCAGTGCATTGACCGCCGTGACCAGCTCTTCAAATATCTCCCGATACTGCCTTAGCTGATTGAGCTGGGCTGGCTCTGGTGCCTTACCCTGAGTGGTTTCTGCCAGCTTCAACAGAGCCTCAATATAATTGGCACGGGCTTCTGCCACCATCGATATCAAAGGCGAAAGGTCTTTAATTTCCAAGTGGTTAGGCACCCTCGGATTGATCGTTTCACGGTTGATGCTTTTTCTTAAGTTTTCCAGCTCTAACAGCAAGCGGTTTTTCATTGCAGACCCTCTTTTATGATCAGGCAGACCCCAGGTCAGCCACTTCGTCGGCGGATAGACTGCACCAACTGCCCGCCGGTAATTGTGTCTCATCCAACACCAGGCCGCCGATCGCCTCACGATGCAGGCTCAACACCCGGTTATTCAAAGCAGCCAACATTCGTCGAACCTGATGATAACGCCCTTCGGTCACGGTCAGGCGGATCCGTGTCGGGCTGAGGCGCTCCAGCGACGCCGGACGGGTTTTTTCTTTTTCATGTTTCAACCACAAGCCTTCGGCTAAACGCTGCTCAGCCCCTTCAACCAGGGGTTCTGCCAACTCCGCCAGATACACCTTGGGCTGATGGTGACGTGGACTCATCAAGCGATGCGCCCATTGTCCATCATCGGTCAAAAACAACAATCCTGAAGTCTCCACGTCCAAACGCCCGACGGGCTGAATTCGATCAAGACCCGGCAGTTCGGCCAGCAAATCAAACACCGTGGCATGGTGCTGACTGACCCGAGTAACTTCATAACCCACGGGTTTGTTGAGCATCAAATATTGTGAACCTAAAGGCTCAACCCGCACACCCTGCCATAAAACCAGGTCGGTTGAACGGACTTTAATATCGCCTTTTTTGCTGACCACACCATTGACCTCAGCCCAGCCCTGATGCAGGCCTTTTTTCACTTCGCTGCGGCTGAGACCCTTGGCATGACAAAGGAGTTTGTCGAGTCGTTGAGTTGTTTGAGTCATTAGCGTTAAAGTAACCACTTTATCCTGATAAAAGGTTTAAGCATGAGCCGCTTCTGGAGTCCGCTCGTTCATCAGCTAACCCCCTATGTGCCTGGTGAGCAGCCCAAAATAGCAGATTTAACCAAACTCAACACCAACGAAAACCCCTATCCGCCCTCACCCAAGGTGCTGGCCGCCCTGCAAGCCGCTGCCAATGAGGGACTACGCCTCTATCCGGACCCGCAATCGCAAAGCTTGCGCAATACGCTGGCACAAACCTACGGCCTCAGCAGCGATGAGGTCTTTGTGGGCAATGGCTCGGATGAAGTGCTTGCAATCATTTTCCAGGCCCTGCTCAAACAAACACAACCGATTCTTTTTCCTGATATCACCTACAGCTTTTATCCGGTGTACTGTCAGCTTTATGGCATCGACTATGAAACCCAGCCGCTGGATGCGGCCTTTCAAATTGAGTTGCAAGACTATCAGCGCCCCTGTGGTGGGATCATCTTCCCTAACCCTAACGCCCCGACCGGACTGGCACTGCCACTGGACAGACTGACCAACCTGCTGAAACAGCAGCCCGACCGAGTGGTTGTGGTTGATGAGGCCTATGTCGATTTTGGCACCGAATCAGCGGTGCGGCTGATCAAGGATCATCCCAACCTGCTGGTCTGCCAGACCTTCTCTAAAGCCTGGTCATTGGCCGGGCTTCGAGTTGGTTTTGCCTTGGGGCACCCCGATCTGATTGAAGCACTGCACCGGGTCAAGGACAGCTTCAACTCCTACCCGCTGGATCGTCTTGCCCAGGCGGGTGCCGAAGCCGCCCTTAAGGACAAGGACTACACCCAGGCCTGCTGTGCCAAGATCATTCAGTCGCGTGAGCACCTGACTGAGGCGCTTCAGCAGCGTGGCTTCGAAGTCCTGCCTTCGGGGGCGAACTTTATCTTTGCCCGCCATCCCGCGCACACGGGTCAAGCACTGGCCAGCGGACTGAGAACTCAGGCAGTCCTGGTGCGCCATTTTCAGAAACCTCGTATCGATGCCTTCCTTCGCATCACCATTGGTACACCCGAACAAAACCAGCGCCTGCTGGATGCCCTGGACTGCCTGCTGGATTAACTCATGCTCTGCCCTAGCATCTTCCTGACGCCGCTTTTGCGGCGTTTTTTTTCGTCAAACCCTAGGCATTGCGCCCTTATGCCGCACCGGCATGGTGCATACTCTGGACGCATAGCACCAGATTGGGCTATATTACGCCACCTTTAAAATAACCATGCACCAGCAATGGGCAATATGCACTGGTGTCAATTTTTCATCCAAGCTCACGAAGGAATTTTCATGCCCTACGTACACGACACGATCACCCGCCTGCAAAAAAGCAGTCCTGCTCAGGCTGAATTCTACCAAGCGGCCGAAGAAGTGCTTGAGTCTATACGCCCTCTGCTCGATGCAGATAAGCGCTATCGTGAAGAAAGCATTGTTGAACGCCTGGTTGAACCGGAGCGCCAGGTATTTTTCCGTGTCACCTGGCTCGATGACCAGGGCAAAATCCAGGTCAACAAAGGGTTTCGGATTCAGTTCAACTCAGCGCTAGGTCCCTACAAGGGCGGGTTGCGTTTTCACCCCAGCGTCAACGCCGGCATCATCAAGTTTCTTGGCTTTGAACAGATCTTTAAAAATGCCCTGACTGGTCTGGCAATCGGCGGTGGCAAAGGCGGCTCAGACTTCAACCCCAAAGGCCGCTCAGACCGTGAAATCATGCGCTTTTGCCAGGCTTTCATGACCGAACTCTATCGCCATATTGGCGCCACCATTGATGTGCCAGCCGGTGACATTGGTGTGGGTGCGCGCGAAATTGGCTACCTCTATGGCCAGTACAAGCGCCTGACCGGCAGCTACGAAGGTGTATTGACTGGCAAGGGGCTTAAGTGGGGCGGCTCTTTGGTGCGTAAGGAAGCAACGGGCTATGGTGCGGTATATTTTGCGGAAAACATGCTTAACAGCCGCAATGACAGCCTGGACGGCAAAACCTGTCTGGTTTCAGGGGCTGGCAACGTGGCCATCTACACCATTGAAAAACTCTACCAGCTGGGCGCCTTGCCGGTGACCTGCTCTGATTCCCAAGGCACCATCTACCACGCCGACGGTATCGACCTTGAGCTGCTCAAAGAGTTGAAAGAGGTTAAGCGAGCGTCGTTGGAGGAGTACCTAAAGACTCATGCCAATGCCAAGTACGTGCCCGTCAAAGACTACCCCAAAGATGGACATGCGGTCTGGCGTTTTGAAGCTCAAGCGGCTTTCCCCTCTGCCACTCAAAACGAACTGACCGCGGCTGACGCTAAGGCCATGCTTAAAAACGGAGTTATTTGTGTGAGCGAAGGCGCTAACATGCCATCGACCGCCGAAGCCGTTGATCTGTTCCTCGACGCCCAAATTGCTTATGGCCCAGGCAAAGCGGCTAACGCTGGCGGTGTTGCGACCAGCCAGTTGGAAATGGCACAAAACGCCAGCATGACCCAGTGGTCTTTTGACGAGGTGGATCAGCGCTTGCAAGGCATCATGAAAGGCATTTTCACCCAAAGCCACGAAACTGCAGTGGAGTTTGACCAGCCCACCAATCTGGTGCTGGGTGCAAACATTGCCGGTTTCCGCAAGGTGGCGGATGCCATGATTGAGCAGGGAGCGGTTTAACCTGCCCGCTTTGACCTACCCTACAAAAAGGTGGCCCAGGCCACCTTTTTTATCCCTCCAGCTCAATCAGCAACTGGTTTACCCAGCTACGACTTTCCAACCAGATCGGATTTAAGCGCATCAGCCGCTCAGTCATCTGCCCATTAGACTGAGCCTGCTCATAGGCCAAAATCAGGCTTAGCAATTGCCCTAAACGCCCTTCGCGTTTTTCCACCGCTGCACGAATGTCTGAGTCCAGTCCCAAATCATCGAGCAGGTCGGATAAAGGCATGTTCAACAAAGGCTCCATCATCGACAACAAGCCGACCATAAAGGCCTCCCGCGGATTGAGTGCCGACATCTTTTCTGCTGCTCGCTCACACATGGCTGCCCGCGTCATTGCCTGCGGAAGCAATAGACGACTTGCCCCTCCATTACCTGCCAAAAGTGCCGTCGCAACAATGCTTCTCAGCCGATCCAGGCCGAGATTGATCAGTGCATGGTACAGACTGGTCACTTCGCTACGACGACGGAACAATGCAGAGTTACACAAACGCAGCAGGTTGACGGTCAACTGGGGGTCCTGAGCAATCAGTGCTTCAAGCTGCCGATAGTCGGGCTCTTCTTGTTGTAACAGCGATAAAATTCGCAGCTGTGCTGATTGATTACCACCCCGCTCAGGTGGTTTTAGAGCCGCCACTTCCGGCTTTGCATAAAAATAGCCCTGAAACAGGCAGACTCCCAGATCCATCAGCTGAGAAAAACACTCAGCACTTTCAACCCGTTTTGCCAAGAGCTTGATTCCTTCCAGCTCCAGTTGCTGAACGCGCTGAGCATCATAACCCGATAAAGCATCGATCCGAGCAATCGCGCTGAGCGACTTGAGTAGCTCCACCTCAACGCGGTAATCCAATACCAACTGGTAACCCTGAGATAGCGCTTTATTTAGATAATCAATGTGCAGTGAATTGAGTTCATCGGCCTGAATGTCCAGCACCACCTGCTCTGGAAAAGGTGGCAAATAATCAGGATGGTTCAGCCACTCAATTGGCGTAAGAAAAAACACCTGACGCTCACCCACCAGTCGAGGCAACCCCATTTCATAAAATGCCGTTTGTGAAACACGTGCACTAGCGACCGCCTGATCCTGAAACTGAGCCTGAGCGGCTTGCTCGGATTCGCGATAGTAAAGCTCGTCCGCCACATGATGCAGTGCTCGATCACAGACAGGCTGCAAGGCAATACAGTAGGCATTGGAAAGAGGATTGCCTGTGACTTTGCTCATATATGCCTGCTCCAACCTAAAAAGAGGTATAGTATATGCTTATAAAAGCCAAAACAGCTTTATGGAGTGGTTTCTTCGCTCTTTTTTTCAGTTATGATACCCAAATATTCTGTTCAATTGTGAATAGCTTCCTTATGAAGCCATTCCGGCCTACGAAGTAACGCTCAAACATGAGGAGCGCAATGGACCCCACCCCTCCAACCCTTCTGATTGTTGAAGATGCCGCTGAAATCCGCATGTTACTAAGCGCAGGGTTAACCAAAGCGGGCTACCGTACCCTGTCAGCCACACAGGGCGCGGAAGGGGTCGATTTATTTGTCCAGGAAAAGCCCGACCTGATACTCATGGATGTTTCCATGCCGGTCATGGATGGTTTTGAAGCCTGTCGGCGAATCAGACAAACGGAATCAGGCAAAAATATTCCGCTGCTGATGCTGACCGGCTCAGATGACCTGCACTCGATTCAGCAGGCATTTGATTCAGGTGCAACAGACTTTATCACCAAGCCGATCAATTTGCCCCTGCTGCAACAACGCATTCGCTATGCTTTGCGCGATGCTCAGCGTGAAAAAGAACTGCACCAGGCCAAGTCGTTACAGGACAGCGCTTCGTCACTTGCCGGACTGGCATTCTGGGAGTATGACCCAGCATCACAAAAACTTTCCTGGAGTGGTAAAGCCCAGCAAACCTTACACTGGCTTGAAAGCCTGCCAGATAATCTGGAAACCACCCTGCAAATGGTCCACCCTGATGAGCGGCATCGCCTCCAAAGCGCCTTTATGACCGCCATGGAAACTGGACAGCAGTTTAGTGTTGAAGTGCGCCTGCTTTGGCAGCAAAAAGAGTATCAGCTAAAAATTCTTGGCCAACTCAACCAGCCCGGCCACTTACTGACTGGAGCTGTGCAAGACTTGACCGCGCTTCGCAGACTCGAGTCCCAGGCCAGCTACCTTAGCCACCATGATGTATTGACCGGCTTACCTAATCGTAATCTGTTTATATGTAGCCTCGCTGACCAGTTGCAAGCGAAGCAATCCTTTCAAGCACTCACGCTCGTACTGGTATTAGAAATTCAGCGTTTGCATCACATCATGGATGTGTTTGGTGTCGATGCAACGGATGAACTGATCAACCGTGTTGCCAGTGCTTTTAAGGCCTGCTTTAAAAGTACTGAGGGCCAGGTTGCACGCCTTGAGACTCACCGTTTCGCAGCCTGGATCACCCTGGAAGCACAAAATGAAACCACTCTGATTCGATACCTGGAAGAGCGCCTCATGCCACTCAACCGCTGTTGGCTGCTTGAAGGCAAAGAAGTGCTGCTTAATTTCTCGGTCGGCCTAAGCTATGCGCCCACTCAAGGCGATCAGGCGACACAACTCTTGCGTTATGCACAGCGGGCGCTACAAACCTCCAAGTCTACACGCCATACTCTGACGGTCAGCCCCTATCATCCGGATCAGGATACCAACCTGCAACAACGCCTCACTCTGGAGAGTGAGCTGAGGCGTGCGGTTGAGACTCAAGCCTTTTCTCTGGCCTATCAACCTCAGTACAACCTTGCCACGGGTCGTATTGTCGGGGTTGAAGCACTGGTACGTTGGCAGCATCCAAGTGAAGGTTTTGTTTCTCCGGCAACCTTTATCCCGATTTTGGAAGATATGGGGCTGATTCAAACACTGGGGCAATGGATACTCCAGGAAGCCTGTCGCCAACAATTTGCCTGGAAACAAACCGGGCTGCGCCTGCGCATGGGGATCAACCTCTCACCTGCCCAATTTGAGCAGGGCAACCTTTACGAACAAATCCTGGATGCTCAGCAGCAAGCCCATGCCAGCCCTGAGGATATCAAGCTGGAAATCACGGAAAGTTTGGCCATGAAAGATCCGGATGAAAGCATTCATCTACTACACAAGTTGCGTGAAGCCGGATTTAAAATAGCCATTGACGACTTTGGCATCGGTTTTTCTTCTCTGGAATACCTGCTGCGCTTTCCTCTGGATTCACTCAAAATTGATCGAGCGTTTGTACAAAATATCACTCAGGGGCGCAGCGATCGTGCCATTGTTCTGGCGCTCACCTCGCTATGTCAGGGGCTCGGCTTAAGCACCATCGCAGAAGGCGTTGAAAATCTGCGTCAATCTGACTACCTCGATGCATTAGGTGTGACTGAGCTGCAAGGCTACCTCATCTCCAAACCGCTTGCTGCAGATGACCTACCTGCTTTTGTGACGGTTTTTGAACAACGAGGCATTGATAATGCAAATCCATTTCCAGGCTGATCCTAGCCTCGACGCGCTGATCAGCAGGCTCAATGAGCTTAAAGCAAGCAACCCTAAGCTGGAGTCCGTGCTGATATGGGCCGCTGAAGGCAATCAGTGGTCAGTTGATGCACTTAACCAACAGCTCCCGCAGCTTCCCCTCACTCTGCTGGGTGGTATTTTTCCACAGATCATTTATGAGCAACGAAACCTCACCACCGGCTGTATTTTGGTCACTTTTGAGACAAGCCTGCCCTGGATTGCCATCGAGTCAC
>SKHR01000092.1 GCA_007116865.1 Marinospirillum sp.
TCGCCGAATACACTCGTCTGCCCTATGTGGATATTATCAAGGTCAGCATCTTTCCGGCGCTGCTTTATTTCGCCACCGTCTATTTGTTTGTCCATATCATTGCGGTCAAGCAGGGCATGAAGGGCCTGCCATCGGCGGAGCTGCCGCAGTTGAAAGACGTGATGATGCAGGGCTGGTACTTCCTTTTCCCTCTGGTTCTTCTGGTTTTCCTGCTGGTCAGTGGTTACTCCCCCATGCGGGTGGGTTTTTATGCGGTGATGAGTATTCTGGTGATCGCTGGCCTGAATGGCCTGTGGCAGGCCTGGAAACAGGGGCAGGCGCAGCAGCAGGTGACTTCGGCCTTATGGCAAGCCTGTTTGAAGGGGTTTCATAAGCTGTTGCTTGGACTGGAGCTGGGCGCACGCAATGCCGTGGCGGTCAGTATTGCCTGTGGTGTGGCCGGCATTGTTGTTGCCGTGGTCGGCTTGACTGGTCTAGGGCTGAAGTTTTCTTCAATGATGGTGGCCTTTTCTGGCGGCAATCTCTTGTTGGCGGTGTTGCTGGTGGCCTTGGCCAGCTTGATTCTAGGCCTGGGTTTGCCGGTGACGGCCAGTTATATCGTGTTGATTGTGCTGGTGGGCCCGGCTCTGACCACTGAGTTTGGCATTCCGCTGCTGGTCGCGCATCTGCTGGTGTTCTGGTACTCACAGGACTCGAATGTGACGCCGCCGGTGGCTTTGGCGGCCTTTGCGGCCGCCGCGATCGCGGGCAGTAAGACCATGGAAACCAGTGTTCAATCCTGGAAATTTGCCAAGGGGCTGTACTTGATTCCGCTGTTTTTCGTGTTCAACCCGGAGATCATCATTGGTGGCAGTCTGGAGCTTTTGCTGTGGAAGGGCACAATACTGACGATTGGTCTGATCGGCTTTGCGGCCAGTATTGAAGGTTATTTGTTTACCTGGTTGAAAAGCTGGATGCGAGCACTGGTCATGCTGGGCACGCTGTTGATTTTCTTCCCAAGTTTTCTGTTGGAAGCCATCGGTTTAGGCTTGCTGCTGGTGACGTTGGCAGTCAATGCTTGGCAGGGCTGGCAGCAAAAGGCGGTGAATTAAAGCAGAGGTCAGGGCGGATCATCCGCCTTGATCCAGCTGTGCTTCGCGGCGCTTGAGCAGCATCAGGTTGACGCCTTCCTCCAGCGCCTGATCGATATCAAACTGAGGAAAGGCGGGCTTTAGCCCCTCTAGAATCACTGGTAGGGGGGTGCCTTGCTCAAAAACACCAATGGGCAGTTTGACCGTTTTTTTCAGCGTTTGAGCGGGCGTCACAGGCAGTTTGGTGTTGACGGTGGTCCAGGCCAGACTAAAGCGCTTTTCATCGTCTCTGGGTGGAAGTTCAATATGGGTTTTCTCACGCAGCGCGCGATCTAAAACGACCCCTTCAATCAGTTGCCCGGTGGGGTGAAGGAGCTGGCGTTCGATGAAAAAGCGGCTGAGACCGGCATAATCGTTTTCAGCCTCAAGCACTTTATCCTTGATCATTTGACGAATGAGTTTAGTGTCATTGAATATCGGATCACGAGTGTAGGTCAGGACCTCATAGGTGGGTTTAAAAAGGGCATCAAAACCCGCATAAAAACCTAAGGTCATGTAAAATTTGGCCATGCCTGCCTCTGGCAATCAATCATTGGAAATAGTCGAATTTTTACAGCTTAAAGTTGGTGTTGGATTTGCGCAAGCAGGAAATCCCGCGTTACTGCCTTTTAAACGATTGAGACCACTCAGAGTGAACAAAATGTCTGCCCCCTTGAAAGGAATCATCCTACCGCGAAAAATGAAACGCGCGGACCAGATTGTAGAAGCGGTGAAGCGCTGGATAGTGGCTCAGGATATCCAGCCAGGTGATCGCCTGCCCAATGAAAAGGCGCTGATGGAGCAGTTCGAATGCTCTAAAGGCACAGTGCGGGAAGCGTTGAAGTCGCTGGAAGTTCAGGGGCTGATCCAGCTTAAAACTGGCCCTAATGGTGGCGCAACTCTGGTTCAGGTGCCCTATCCGCTGGCCTCACAATTGCTGCGTAATTATCTGCATTTTCAACACCCTTCTGGCCCGGACATCTACCGGCTGCGCAAACTGGTCGAGCCTGAGCTGGCAGCCATGGTCACGGCGTTGCTGACCGAAGCCGACTTGCAAACCCTGGAGGCTCTGACTGAAGCCTGCGCGCGTCCGCCGGTCAATTTGCAAGAGCGCCTGGAGCAGCGCATCGCTGAATTGGATTTTCATAGCCTGTTGGCCGAGCGTTGCCCTGATCCCTTGTTGGCATTTGTGGGGCGTTTTCTGAATGACTTGATCAAGGATCTGGTGATTTATAAAAAAGTCCAACTGCCTGAGCAGGTGGAATTTTCCCAGGATAATCTTTTTTATCACCGTGCGCTGATCGCCGCTTACCGTGAGCGTGATGTTGCCAAGGTGCGCCAGCTGATGGCAGAACACATGAGTTCTGCCGAGCGCTTTAATATTGAGTTGCAGGGTCAGCTGGATAAGGGATTGCTGTCGCCCAGCTGAAAAACCTGAACCCGGTTACGGCCGCGATTCTTCGCCAGATAAAGCGCTTTATCTGCGCGTTGCAAGGCTTCTTCCGGTAGTTTGTCCAGTTGGGTCAAGTGGCTGATACCCAGGCTGATGGTGACATCAATCGCGCCGGTGCTGGTTTCAAAGGGCGTGTCGGCAATCAGGCGGCGCAAGCGTTCGGCAAAGATGTTTGCGCCTTCGGTGGGAGTACTGGGCAACAATACGGCAAACTCTTCACCTCCCAGGCGGGCGGCAAAATCACTGGCGCGAAGAGTTTTTCGAACCCGTCTGGCGAGGAGGCGCAAAACCTCATCACCGACTGCATGCCCCCAATTGTCATTGATCTGCTTAAAGTGATCCAGATCGAACATGACCAGGCTGGCACCTTCACCGGTGCGCTGAATCCGCAGCGCTTCATCGGTTAATTTCTGCATGAAATAACGCCGGTTGGGCAGGTCGGTCAGGCTGTCCGTGCGAGCCATGTATTTCAAGGCCTTTTGCTGGGCTTTTAGCTGCGAGATATCACGATAGACCCATAGATGGCCAAACAGGCGGCCATCCCGGTGGACAGGCACATAGTCACGCTCAAAGACCCGGCCATCCGCAAGATGAACTTCCTCATTTTGGACTTCCAGGCAGTTGGTCACGCGCTGCTCAATCATTGCCAGTGCACTATCGGGGTCGGCAAAATTCTCGGCATAAACCGGCAGTAGCTCGGTGGTTTTTTTGCCCACCATTTGCTCCGGTAACTGATCCGGACAGAAGTAGGCGCAAAAGGCCTGGTTGATATGCAGAACCCGCCGCTCAGCACTTTCAAACAGCACGCAGGCGCGAAAATGGCGGATCAACGCGTTGAGCCTTGCGACTGAGTCGGCCAGCTCATCTCGAGTGCGGCGCAGGCGCAAACGCATGCCGCGCCCGGTCAGATAAAGCCCGAGCATCAGCATTAACTGTAGCGCCAGCCAGATAGCTCCAAGGTGGATCAACAGCTGACGCTGGGTGGCCTGTTGACCTGCCAACAGGCCGCTGATGTCACGCCAGATCAGGGTGTCGACACGGTGATCCGTCGACAGGGGATGATCCAGCTGGGTTTGAATGATTTGGTAGGTGGTGTCATCTAATGAAAAGAGTTGCCAGTGTCCGGATTCAAAGTCTCGCTCACACTGAGTCATTTGCTGGAGCAGAGCATCAAGGCCCGCGCGTGAACTGGCTTCTAAGTAATAGTGGCACTGACCGATCTGATAACCTCGGCCTTGATAGGCATCAGGCAACTGGCTGACAGCGACCTGGTCTTCTTTGAGGATGACCGCAAACCCGGCATTGAACTGTTGATCGAGCTGACGTAGCTTTAATTCCAACTGGGTGCCCAGCTCAAAAACCACTGAGCGCTCGATTGTGGGTAGATTGACCGGCATTGCTCCCCGGACACCTGAAGCAAATCGACCCACTTCAAAGCCGCTGGCGGCCTGGCCGGTGGCATGGGTGGTATCAATGATTGGGCGTAGCTGGGTCAAGTCATCGCCATACTGCTGTGGCGCATGCATGCGCAAAAAGGAGCGGTTTCTTCCCTGGCGATCCATAAAGTGCAGTTGCATTTGATGGATGCCTAAAGACTGATTCAGCTGTGACCAGACAGGCTCCAAGTGTGCATAAAGCTGCTGACGTTGATGTTGAGTTTGAGCGCCGCCGCTGCCTTCTCCTTCTTCCTGCCAGGCACGCCAGGCTGCTTCTATGTGCTGCTGAGTCTGCTGGTCGAGCAAAATCAACTGGCCTAAGCCCAGCATTTGTTGCTGTAAGTCACTGAGGCTGACGGATGCGGCCGCTTTCAACTCATCTGCAGCAGTTTCCAGTTGATGGTTGAGCTCACGGTCTTGTGCCTGCCAGTTAAAGTAGCCGGCCAATAAAAATAAAAGCGCCAAAAATAAACCGGCAAGGAACTGAACAAAGTGACTGGTGTATAACAAGCGTGTCGTTTGGCTCTGTGACATGAAGTTTCTCTGCTCAGTCAGGTGAATAGGTTGATATTAGCAGGCTTGCCCCTGTGCTGGGAAATATCCAGGCGCGAGCTAGACGTACCCCCGACTACAGGTTAGACTTTCCGGTCTACTTGGTGCTTTAACGCCGTGATCAGTAATAGATAGGCTTATGGAAGCACCTGTTCAATGGAGTATAGGTGAATATATGCCTGCAATGCGTATTCTAGTCTTTAGTAGTTTGGTATGGCTCATGAGTTCAGGTCTTTGGGCGGCAGACTTGATGCAAGCCTGGCGTGATGCGGCGCTTCAAGATCCGCAGTTAATGGCAGAGCAGGCGCGGTTTGAGCAGGCGAAAGCCCGAGTCGCGCAAACCAGTGCAGACCTCTTGCCGCAGATTGAACTGAGCGGACGCTTCACTCACACCGATCGTGACGGTGCCCCCGATGCATTTGAAAACTTCAATACCAGCCTGACGGCGCGCCAGCTACTGTTTGATGGACGTGTCTGGTATGCGCGTCAGGCGGAAACCCAGGCGCTGAAAAGCGTCGCCGCTCAGTTGCAAAACGCACAGCAGGAATTGTTGCTTAGGGTCGCTCAAGCCTATTTTGAAGTGTTGAAAGCGGAAGACAATCTGCGCTCTGCTGGCGCAGAAGAAGAAGCCATTGAGCGCCAACTTGGGCAGGCGAAAGAGCAACATGAAGTCGGCCTGATCGCGATCACTGGTGTGCTGGAAGCCCAAGCCGCCTACGATGCCGCCAGAGCAGCCAGAATTGGTGCCGAAGGTGCACTGATCATCAGTTATGACGGTCTGGAGCAGATCACGGGACAACAGTATGATGCCCTGCATACACTGCGTGCGGACTACCCGGTAGAACCACCACAACCCAGCGATCGTCAGTACTGGATTGATCTGGCGCTGGATCAGAATTTATCCTTGCAAGCCCTGGCGGCTCGCACTGCAGTGGCAGAGCAGGCGGTTTCTGCTCGCCGCGCTGGGCATTGGCCGAGTGTCGGCCTGTTTGCAGAACACAGCCGCAACAGTGAAACCCTGGCCGGGCCGGAAGAACAGACGGTGCTGGGTGTGCAGGCCAGTTTAGAGCTTTATGGCGGTGGTCGTACCTCAGCCCAGGTGCGTGAGTCCAGTTTTGCCCTGGAAGAGGCGCGGGCAGGACAGGACCAAACCCGTCGAGAAGTCATCCAGCAAACGCGCAGTCTGTTCACCCAAATGAGCACAGACGTGCTGGGTGTACAGGCACGTGCCCAGGCCATACGCTCGGCAGAAAGTGCCCTGCAGGCCACCCGGACGGGTTATGAAGTCGGTACTCGCAACCTGGTTGAGCTGCTCAATGCAGAGCGTGCTCTGTGGGCGGCTCGGCGCGACTATGATGCCGCGCGATATCAGTATGTGTTGAGTCAGTTGGGCTTGTTGCGAGTGACTGGTCAGTTGGCAGTGGATGATTTACAGTCGCTGAATGACTGGCTGGTGGCCTCACAGGATCAATGAAAAAAACCAAACACTATCCCCGCTTTTTTGGGCACCCTCGTTACTGGCCAACCTGGTTGGCCATTGCGGGGCTGCATCTTTTGGCATGGTTGCCCTGGTCGTTGAAGATGGCAGTGGGCCGTGGCCTCGGTCACCTGGCCTATTGGCTGGCAAAAGAGCGCCGCCACTTCACGGAAGTGAATATTCGTATGGCCTTCCCTGAGCGTTCCGCCGCTGAGCAGCAGGCGCTGGTGCGCCAGTCTTTTGTTTCTAACGGGATGGGTATTGCTGAAGTGGCCACTGCCTTGTGCCGTGATACCAGCTTCTTACAGTCTCGGGTTGATTTTGTCGGGCTGGAACACTTCCAGCGGGCCAAGGCCAGTGGCAAGGGTGTGCTGGTGATGGGGTTTCACTTTTCGGTGATGGATCTGGCTGGTGCGATCCATCGCCCCTTTTGTAAGGTCGATATTTTTTATAAGCCGCATCGCAACCCGCTATTCAATTGCTTTATTGAGAAGGGGCGTGAAAAAAACTTCGGCCTGCAGATTCCCAATAAAGATTTAAAAACCGTGGTACGACGCCTGCGCCAAGGCCAGGCCGTCTGGTACACACCGGATCAGGATTTTGGTCGTAAAGTCAGCGTTTTCGCGCCTTTTTTTGGCGTGGAAGCAGCCAGCATTCTGATGACTCCACGCCTGGTCAAAATGACCGGTGCCGCGCTGGTGCCGGTTCGTGTTCATCGTCAGCCCGATGCCCGGCGTTATACGCTGGAGTTTCTTCCTGCCGTGACCGACTTCCCCAGTGGTGATGATGCGGCAGATGTGGCGCGGGTCAATCAGATCATTGAATCGATGATCCGCCTGCATCCAGAGCAGTATCTCTGGATGCATCGGCGCTTTAAAACCCGTCCACACAAGTCCCAACCCAATCCCTACACCTGAGCTGAGCGGCGTTTTTTCCACCAGGCGATGCCTTCTTCCAGCAGGGTGTAGACCCAGGGCACAAAAATCAGCGCCAGGGTACTGGCGGCCAGCATGCCGCCAACCACCACGGTACCGATTTCCTGACGACTGGCAGCACCGGCACCAGTGGCAAACACCAGTGGTAGGGTGCCGATGATAAAGGTCAGTGCGGTCATGATGATGGCGCGAAAACGCTGGCGGGCGGCGGCCAGGGCGGCCTCTTGGGCAGACAAGCCCAAACGGCGGTTTTGTGCCGCAAACTCAACCAGCAGGATGGCGTTTTTGGCGGCCAGGCCGATCAGTACCAGCAGCCCAACCTGAAAGTAGATATCATTGGGGAAGCCACGCAGCATGGCAAACAAAGCCGCGCCTCCTACGGCAAAAGGCACCGCCGAAGCCACCGCGATTGGCAGTGACCAGCGTTCGTACTGAGCGGCCAGAATTAAAAAGACCGCGATCAGACCCATGGCAAA
>SKHR01000190.1 GCA_007116865.1 Marinospirillum sp.
CACTCATGTGATCGGGCAGCACTTTGCAGGTACTGCCAGCCCATTGGATACCCTGGGGAGTTTTTGACGCAACAACCCCTTCCCTGGGGTTGTTGGTTTTTTAGGGTTTTGAGGCGTCTTTGGCGATGATGTCTTTCCATTTAGCGGGGCCGAGGGTGTGGATAGATTCGCCATTGACATCCACTGCAACGGTGACGGGCATGTCTTGGACCTCAAACTCGTAGATGGCTTCCATTCCCAGGTCTTCGAATGCCAGTACCTTGGCTTTTTTGATGGCTTGGGCAACCAGATAGGCCGCGCCGCCAACTGCCATGAGGTAAACCGCTTGATTGTCGCGGATGGCTTCAATGGCGATGGGGCCACGTTCTGATTTGCCGATCATGCCGAGCAGACCGGTTTTTTCCAGCACTGTGCGGGTGAACTTGTCCATCCGTGTGGCGGTGGTCGGGCCTGCCGGGCCAACGACTTCATCGCGCACGGGGTCAACGGGGCCAACGTAGTAGATGAACTTGCCATTGAGATCAACGGGGAGTTCTTCGCCCTTGTTGATCATGTCAACCATGCGCTTGTGGGCGGCATCACGGCCGGTGAGCATTTTGCCAGAAAGCAGCACGACATCACCGGGCTTGAGGTTTTTCACTTCTTCACGGGTGATGGTGTCCAGGTTGATGCGCTTGACGCCTTCGCCCACTTCCCGGGTGACTTCCGGCCAGTCTTCGAGGCTGGGGGGGGTGAGTTCGGCGGGGCCAGTGCCATCCAGGGTAAAGTGAGTGTGGCGTGTGGCGGCACAATTGGGGATGATCGCCACGGGCTTGTTGGCCGCATGGGTGGGATAGTCTTTGACCTTGACATCCAGCACCGTGGTCAGGCCGCCCAGGCCTTGTGCGCCGATGCCCAGTTGGTTGATCTTGTCGTAGAGTTCCAGACGCAGCTCTTCAGATCGATTGCTGGCACCTTTGTTTTTCAGCGCTTGAATATCAATCGGTTCTAACAGGGCTTCTTTGGCCAGCAGCATGGCTTTTTCTGCCGTGCCGCCTATGCCGATGCCGAGCATGCCGGGGGGACACCAGCCAGCGCCCATTTTAGGCACCTGCTCCAGCACCCATTCGACCACGTCATCAGAGGGGTTGAGCATGGCGAACTTGGATTTGGCCTCAGAGCCACCGCCTTTGGCAGCGACATGGACTTCGACCTTGCTGCCGGGCACCAGCTTGACGTGAATGATCGCGGGGGTGTTGTCTTTGGTGTTTTGACGCTTGCCGTCTGGGTCAGCCAGTACCGAGGCGCGCAGCACGTTGTCTGGCAGCAGGTAGGCGCGACGCACGCCTTCATTGACCATGTCTTCAACGCTCAGGGTGGCGCCATCCCAGCGCACATCCATGCCGACTTCTAAAAACACGGTGACGATGCCGGTGTCCTGACAAATCGGGCGGTGACCCTGGGCACACATGCGTGAGTTGATCAGTATCTGCGCCATGGCGTCCTTGGCCGCTGGCGAGGCTTCGCGCTCGTAGGCGTCGCTCAAGGCTTCGATAAAGTCTTTGGGATGGTAGTAGGAAATAAACTGTAAAGCGTCGGCCACGCTTTGAATCAGGTCGTCCTGGCGGATGACGGTCATAATGGAGTCCTCATTATCAGTTGTCTGTTATGTGCGCCGGAGTATATCACTGCCCTGCCCCAAGGTTTAGCTGGTAAAAAGTGGCATATCGGCTGATTTTTATGCCAACAAGGAGCGAATCACCTGGTTGAGCAGTTGGATCGCTCGCTGTAAATCCTGGCGATCTACCCGCGCAAAACTCAGGCGCAGGCAGCGATCATCCCACTCACTGGGCTGGGCGAAAAAGGGCGTGCCCGGCAAGACCAGCAGTTTTCGCTGCAAAGCCGCTTCCATCACCTGACGGGACGACAGGCCTTCAGGCAGTTGTACCCAGAAAAACATGCCGCCTTTAGGGACGGTGATCTGTAACAGATCGCCTAAATGCGTTTCCAGGGCCTGGGCCATGATGTCGCGTTTTTCGCGGTACACCTCACGCAGGGTTTGCAGGTGTGCAGGCAGGGCCCCAGAGGCCAAAAACTGGCTGATCATCGCCTGCCCCAGGCGGTTGGTGTGCAAGTCCGTGGCCTGTTTTATTTTGACCAGATAAGGCCGCAATTCCTCACAGGAGGCCAGATAACCGGTGCGCAACCCCGGCCATAACACCTTGGAAAAACTGCCCATATACACCCAGGGGGCCTGTTGAATCAGGCTGGTGATGGGGGTCAGATCCACGGGGTCGTAACACAGGTCGCGGTAGGGATCATCCTCAATTAACAACTGATTTTTTTCATCCAGCAGTTGTGCAATGGCTTCACGACGCTCACGGCTGTAACAGTGGCCGGCCGGGTTTTGGAAGTTGGGAATCAAATACACGGCTTTGGGTTGATGGGTGTCGATCGCGGCACGCAGCGCTTCAATAGACATGCCCTGTTCATCAGAGGCCACGCTGACAATCTGAGCGCCTTGCAGTTTGAACACCTGAATCGCGGCCAGATAGGTCGGTTCTTCGGTCAGGATGACCGACTGGGCATCCAGCAGCAGGCGGCTGACAATATCCAGCCCCTGTTGTGAACCATTGGTGATCAACACCTGTGGCTGGCTGATCTTCAGGCCACGTTGTGCCAGTAGTTCGACGATTTGCGCGCGCAAAGGCCCCTCGCCTTCACTGGGCCCGTACTGACGGCTGTCGGCCACCTGAGATACTTCCGGAAAAGCAGGCATATGACGCTCATCGGGTAAACCCCCGGCCAGAGAGAGCATGTCAGGCTGCTGGGCGTAGTGAAGTAGCTCCCGCACCAGAGAGGATTCCATCCGCTGGGCAGCGGGGTTGAAGCGATCAGTAAGGGACATGACAGGCAGTTCCATCCAGGTGGCGTAGAAAAGCGGCGATTATATCAAGCACTGCATCGCATCACAGTACCTTGAAACAAAGAGTGTTGGCACAAAGATTCCAAAAACGTCTGGCTTTAGCTAACCTAAGCCTATTCAAGGACTGGCCGAGAGAAAGCGTATTTGATGACCCAAGCTGCCACCCAAGCCCCACAAATCATCACCCAGGCCGACGGGGTGCTGATTCAAGGCAGTTGGACAACCGTTCAGTTGAAGGACTGGCTCAAGCTGCAACCCCAGTTGCAAACCCAGCCTAGTGCACGAATTCAGGCCGATGCCATGGATACCAATGGGGCCTGGCTGTTTTTGAGTACCTTTGGGCGTCAACCGGCCAACTGGCCGTCCGGGTTAACCCGCAAACAACAGGATTTGCTCAGCCAAATTGCGCAACTGGACTTGTCACTGCCAGCCCCACAACCGGCGTTAAATCCGATTGCGGATCTGGGGCGGCGCATGGTTCGGGAAGTCTATAGCGGTGCCAAGCTGCTGAATTTTTTAGGCCAGTTGTTTGTTGCCATCGTCCAGATGGCTAAAGATCCGCGTCACTTTAAACCCAAGCTGTTTTTAGACACCCTGCAACGTGATGGCCTGCATGCGGTGCCGATCATCGCGCTTTTGTCTTTCCTGCTCGGTGCGGTGGTGGCCTATCAGGGCGGTGTGCAGCTATCCACCTACGGGGCCAATATTTTTATTGTCGAGCTGGTGGCACTGACGCATCTGCGTGAACTCGGCCCCTTGATCGCGGCGATTCTGGTGGCCGGGCGCTCAGGCTCGGCCTATGCCGCTCAGATCGCCACCATGAAAATGAACCAGGAGCTGCTGGCGCTGCGCTCACTGGGGCAAGATCCCTTCACTCTATTGGTGCTGCCCAAGCTGTTTGGGCTGTTGCTGGTGCTGCCTTTGCTGACAGTGCTGGCCGATCTGGCCGGGCTGGCTGGCGGCATGCTGGTCGCCAGCATGCAACTAGACATCACGCCGATGGTGTTCTGGCAACGTCTGGCCGAGGTGGTCAATCCAGCTCACTTCTGGGTGGGTCTGATCAAAGCTCCGGTGTTTGCGCTGATCATCGTGAATGTCGGTTGTATGCAGGGTTTCCAGGCACCTGGCGGGGCAGAGGCCGTCGGTCAGCGTACCACTCGCAGTGTGGTGCAGGCGATTTTTCTGGTGATCCTGGTCGATGCCTTGTTTTCCATTCCACTCAGCCATGTGGGGTGGTGATAAATGACTCAGCCGATCATTGAAATCAGCGGACTTACCACACGTTTTGGCGAGCAGACCATTCATGAAGGACTCGACCTTCAAGTCATGCAGGGGGAGCGTCTGGGGCTGGTTGGCGGCAGCGGCTCAGGCAAGTCGGTGCTGCTCAACACCCTGGCACTGCTGATGCCCTATCGTCGGGGGCAGATCCGCCTGTTTGCTCAGGCCACCGACCGCCTCAGCCATAAGGGTTTGATTCGGCTGCGCTGCCGCATGGGGGTCATGTTTCAGCAGGGGGCGCTGTTTTCCAGCCTGACACTGCTGGAGAACATTCAAATGCCGCTGCGCACCCATTTTTCCTTGCCCGCTCCACTGCTCAAAGAGCTGGCCATGCTTAAAATCGCGCTGGTGGGTTTGCCCAGCTCGGCAGCCTACAAGTATCCGCAGGAACTCAGCGGCGGCATGCTCAAACGCGCCGCGGTGGCACGCGCTTTGGCGCTGGACCCGCAACTGCTGTTGCTGGATGAACCCACCGCAGGCCTTGATCCGGCCAGTGCCAGTGCCTTTGATGAGCTGCTGCTGGATCTGCATGATCGCCTGCAACTGACGCTGGTGCTGGTGACTCACGACCTGGATGCGCTATGGCGAGTGACTGATCAGGTAGCCTTTTTGGCTGAAAAAAAGGTACTCTGCAAGGCACCGATGGCGGTTTTATCCGCCAGTGAGCACCCAGCGATTCAGCCTTATTTTGCGAATCAGCGTGCCACTCAGGCTCAACAACGCCAAACCCGTGGGAGTTCGTCGTCGTGAATCCAAGAATCAACTACACCTTTGTGGGTGCTTTTGTGTTGGTCCTGCTGATCAGCGGCATCGGCTTTTCTGCCTGGTTGTCTCAGGACCGCCGCAATGCCGAGCGCATTCCCTATGTGACCTACTTTTTTGAAAGTGTTTCCGGCTTGAATGAACGCGCTGCGGTGAAATACCGGGGGGTTCCGGTCGGTTTTGTTGAGCGGATTTCTCTCGTCAATGATCCCTATGAGCGGGTGCGTCTGGATCTACGCCTGGACCCTCAGGTTGAGGTTCGCACTGACACCTACGCGACCCTGCAGTTTCAGGGCATCACCGGGCTTTTGTTTGTGGAGTTAAAAAGCCAGGGGCTGCGCGGCGAACGCCTGCAAACCAGTGAATCAAATCCCGCTGAAATTCCCAGCCAGGCCTCACGCCTGTTGGAGTTCACCGAGGGCATCAGTCAGGCGGTCACTGAGTTTACCGAGCTGGTCAGCATTTTAAAGCGGGTCAGTCAGCAGCTAGAGCGATTGACCGATGACCCGGTCAGAGATCAACTGCTCAGCACCCTGGTGGCCTTTGAGCAGTTGGCACAGACGGCAGACTCACGCCTGCAAGGCATCAATCCGCAAAGCTGGGAGCAACTGGCACACACCCTCACTGAACTGGGTGAAGAAGCCACTCAGCTGGCTCGTCTGCTGCCGCAAGGCCTGAACAGTCTGGAAGAAGAACTGCGCACTCAGCTGGAAAACCTCTCCACCCAACTGATCACCCTGACTCAGGATACCGGCAGCACCACCCGTCAACTCACCCCTTTGATCCATCAGGCTGAAAGTCTGATTGAGCAGTTAAGACTGGAAAGTCATAGCTGGATACGTGGCAATCAACAGCCCTCAGGAGGGCCTGGCGAATGAGACTTTTGCTTCCTCTGTTACTCAGCTTGTCGCTGGCCTTGAGCGGCTGCACCCTCCTTCCGCAGGCCAGCGAGCCTCCCAGAAAGCTGACCCTGAGCCCGCTGCAGCCCAGCACCAGTGTCGAGGCTCCAGCTTTTGGTGGACAACTGGCGATTGAGCGCCCGCAGACCAGCACGCCCCTGAGTGGACGCCAGGCCTGGTATCTGGATCGGGATGGCACCTTGAACGCCTTTGCTCAGCACGTCTGGTCAGACAGCCTGGATCGCCTGCTGCAACAGCAACTGACGCTGTATTTGGCACAAAGCGGCCCCTTTGCCAGCACGGCAACCGATGCGCCGGGGTTTCGTGCCGACTATCGTTTACGCCTGACCTTGAACCGTTGGTATCTGGACACGCGCACTCAGCAGTTGAACATTGACCTCTATGCCCAACTGCTCAATGATCGCGGTGAACAGCTGGCCACCCGTGTCTGGCAAGCCAATCCAACCGTGACCCCCCTCTCCCCGGTGGGCATGCAGCAGGCCAGTCAGGACTGGCTGCAAACCTGGGCCGAGGCGTTACAGGACTGGTTGCAGACTCTCCCAGCCAGTCCTTCAGAATCATAAATTTTGCTAATTATGCAAGTTATTATCATTTACAAAACCTCGATTTTCTGCTAGTTTTGCATCGTTGTTAAGTAGTTTGAAAGGCAGCTTCAACCCTCTGAGTGGATTCATTTTTTCAATGACCAATGCAACGGCTTATCTCTATCGCATCTGGGGCCAAAGACCGCCTTTTTATATCCTCATACCCTCATTGATTGTCGCCATCTCAATGCTCCTGCCTTTGTTTTACCTTGGGCTGCGAGCGTTCCAGGCGGACCCTTCACAGTTACAGGAGCTGGTGTTTCGTCAGCGCAATCTGGATTTGCTGTTCAATACCCTTAAGCTCACCTTTGGCGTGCTGGCACTGACCACCTTGATGGCTTTGCCCACTGCCTGGCTGGTCACTCGTACGGATATTCGCTTCAAAAAAGCCATCACCCTGCTGGCGGTGGTGCCTTTGGCGGTGCCTGGTTATGTGATGGCCTACTCCCTGCTGGGTTTAGGCGGCCATTACGGGGTATTTGCACAACTATTTGGCTGGCAGTTACCGCGCATTCATGGTTATTGGGGCGCAGTGCTGGCGCTGAGTTTTTACACCTATTCTTATTTGTTCCTGAATTTACGAGCCAGCCTTTTGGGGCTGGACCGTAGCCTGGAAGAAAGTGCCCGCTCTTTGGGCTACTCCCCGCGTGAAATCTTCTTCTCCATTTTGCTGCCTCATCTGGCACCGGCGCTGATGGCTGGATGGCTGGTGATCGGCCTTTATGTGATGGGTGATTTCGGGGCGGTCGCATTGATGCGTTATGAAGCCTTTAGCTATGCCATTTTTACCCAGTATTCCGGGGCGTTTGACCGTATCTATGCGGCCTGGCTGTCCTTGATGCTGCTGGCACTGGCGGCGAGTTTTGTGGTGATGGAAACCTTTGTATTAAAGAAAAAACGCCTGGCCAGTGTTGGCAGTGGCATCGCCCGAC